>JAKAZC010000044.1 GCA_021826655.1 Actinomycetes bacterium
ATGGCCATCTTCGCCCGGCGGCGAGAGGTGTCGGTGATGAAGCTCGTTGGCGCCACAAATTGGAAACCCTGAACGCCGATCACCAGCCAAGGGATGATCCAGGGTCTGCTCGGGGCCGGCGTGGCCGTCCTGGTCGTACTCGCCCTCTACTGGGGGATCGGGTTGGACCAGGCGAGAACCGCGGCCGACTCCAACATCATCCATCAGATGTCATTGAGCGGTTGGGAGGTCTTCTTCACCTGCCTGCTCGTCTCGGTGGTGGGTGTCGGCGTCGGTGTCATCGGTTCGGCCTTCGCCGTCCGACGCTTCCTCGACGTCTGATCGGACCCGGGCCTTCTGTCAGGCCACGCGGGTCGGGCGCCCGGACGGTAGCTCGGGTCGGCGATTCCGGGACGGTGGTCTCGGGTCAGCCGGACCGGTTGATCCCGAGCCCCGGTCGGGTGCACGAATCGACGGTGGAGGTGCCGCTGAACCGGGAACGGACCCAGCGGTTGATCACCGGGATCGACTGGTCGAGTACGTGGCCGTGCCCGACACCCGGTTCCGTCACGTAGTCCACCGTGTCGTACTGGGCGCGGCAGAGCCGCCGGCCGACGAAGCTGGTGGTCTGGCCGAACGGCACCACCCTGTCGGCCGTGCCCTGGACCACCAGGATCGGAGCCGACGTGGGAGAGCCACCCGGTCGATTGGCCCGATTGGCAGCCTGGACGGCAGGTTGCCGCTGCCATCCGGGGAGGAAGAACCTCGCCGGCGGGACGGCGTCGTAGAGCAACGCCACGCCGTCGACACACGACGACGAGACGGCAGGGATCCCGGCCAGTCCCGCGGGCGTGAGCACCTGCTGGAGGGCGAAGGTCCGGTAGTGGCGGGCCCAGGCGAACAGCGCCATGGCCGTGAAGGCCGACTGCCCCGACGGGGAAGGCACGTCGCCGGACGGCGCCAGTTCGAGTACCGAGGTCACCGGCGCCACGGCGACGACGCCGGCCACGAAGAGCTCGGGGGCGTAGGTCTGGGCGATCTCCCCCGCGAACAACGCAGCCTGTCCACCCTGGGAGTACCCGAGGATCACGACGGCGTTCGAGGCGCTGGCGCCGACCAGCGACCGTGCGGCCCGGGCGCCGTCGAGCACGTCCTCGGCCTCGCTGTCACCCACCAGGTAGGGGTGGAGGCCGGGTGTGCCGAGACCGCGGTAGTCGGCCGCGACCACGATCTCCCCGTCGGCGAGCAGTGCTGCGAGGTCGGGGATGGTGGCTGTCCCGTCGACCGATGGGGCACACCCAGACGCCACGCCGGTGGTCCCGTGGGCCCAGCTCACGATGGGGAACCCGCCTGGCGGCGGGCTACCGCCGGGGACGACGACCACGCCCGACTCGGCCAGGTCCCCGCCCGACGCCGAGGTGGTGTGGAACAGGACGCGCCAGGCCCGTGTGCCGGCGGGAAGTCCGGGCCCGGCGGCGATCGCCTGGGAGCGGATGACCGTGCCCGCCGGTGCATAGGGCAGGGCACTCGGTGGCCGATAGAACGCGGCGAGGGTCCCGGTGACCGAGCTGTCGCCCCCGTGGACCACGGCCATGGCGGACACCGCGGCCACCGTGGACAGGGGTCCGGCCGGCCCCGGTGCCGAGGCGAGGCGTGCCTCGGAGATCGGGGCGGCCGCCGGCGTGACGGCGGTCACCGGGTCGGCCGGTGATCCGGTGACCGCCAGCGCGATGCCCAGCAACAGGACCACGACGACCGTCGAGACCGACGGTGCGTGCGCTCGTGAGCGGAGAGTCGCCATGGTCGCACCACAGTAGCCACGAGGCGCGACCCTCGTGGTCCCCTACGCTGGCAACGACATGGACGCCCTGGGACCGGTAAGCGACTGGCCGATGGACCAGGCCGCCGTCGGGGTGCTCCGACTCGGCCCGGAGGGACCCGGTCCGGCCTCGACCACGGGGGACACCGCTCGGGTCCAGGCGTGGGCCTCGGTGTCCAAGCCGGCCACCGCACTCGCGGTGCTGGTGGCGGTCGAGGAGGGGACGCTGGCCCTCGACGAGCCGGCTGGGCCACCCGGATCGACCGTCCGCCACCTGCTGGCCCATGCCTCGGGCCTCGGACCCGGACCGGGCCCCCCGGTCGAGGCACCGGGAGCGCGACGCATCTACTCCAACGCCGGCTACGAGGTGCTGGGGACCGTACTCGAAGCCCGGTCCGGCATGTCGTTCGCCGAGTATCTGGAGGCGGGCGTCCTGGAGCCACTGGGCATGTCCGGTACGTCGCTGGTCGGCCCACCGTCGTCGGCGGCGGCCGCGGGTCTGGCCGGGCCGTTGGACGACCTGGTCGCACTGGGGCGTGAATGGGCGCGCCCGACGCTGGTGAGCGAGGCGACCTGGCATGCCGCCACCTCGGTCCAGTTCCCGACACTTGCCGGGGTGCTCCCCGGATTCGGCCCGTTCGACCCGTGCGACTGGGGGCTCGGGGTGGAGGTTCGCGGGGTGAAGCGCCCCCACTGGACCGGCCGCACCAACTCGGCGGCGACCTACGGACACTTCGGCCAGTCGGGGTCGTTCCTCTGGGTCGATCCGGAGGCAGGTGTCCTGTGCGCCGGGCTCGCGGACCGGCCCTTCGGGGCGTGGGCGTCGCGGGCGTGGCCCGCGCTGGCAGATGCCGTCCTGGCCGAGCTCGGCGCCCCCCCCGGGGGGGGCGAGGCCCGCCCGTGACGCCCGGGAGCGGCGGGAGGGTGGAACCCCGGCATAGCGTCCCCGGCCACGTCTAGGATCCGCCGCATGAAGGGTGTCCTCCTCGCCGGTGGTACCGGCTCGCGCCTCCATCCGCTGACACGGATCACCAACAAGCACCTGTTGCCGATCTACGACCGGCCCATGATCAATTGGTCGATCGAGGCCCTGGTCCACGCCGGGATCACGGAGATCATGCTGGTGACGGGCGGGACCCACGCGGGCGAGTTCCTGCGCCTGCTCGGCAACGGCCAGGGATTCGGGATCGACCGGCTGAGCTACGCCTACCAGGACCGTCCCGGCGGGATCGCCGAGGCGCTCGGACTCGCCGCCCGGTTCGTGGACGGGGATCCCGTCCTGGTGATGTTGGCCGACAATATCTGCGAGAACTCGATCCAACCCATGGTCGACGCGTTCCGGGCCGATCCCCACGGGGCCCGGATCCTGCTCACCCCGGTCGAGGAGGACGAGCACCTCCGTCACCTCGGCGTGCCGACCTTCGACACCGCAGGCAAGGTGGTGGGCATCGTCGAGAAACCCGAGCATCCCGGCTCCAAGTTCGGCGTGACCGGCATCTACTGCTACGACGCCGACGTGTTCGACGTGATCCCGACCCTGGAGCCGTCAGGACGGGGCGAACTGGAGATCACGGACGTCAACAACCACTACATCGACCAGGGGGCGATGGCCTACGACGTCCTCGAAGGGTTCTGGGGCGATGCCGGCGAGTCGATCGACGCGTACTACACGGTCAACGACTTCGTCCGTACCAACGGGGCCAACAAGGGCTGACGCCCGGGGCCGCACGGCCGAGTGGGGCCTCAGTCGAGTGACACGCCCATCCACGCTGCCGTCTCGAAGCGGTGGCGGGCGTAGTCGACCTTGCCCGAGGGGGAACGTCCGATGGTCTCGACGAAGCGGACCCGGCGGGGGGCCTTGTAGCCGGCGAGCCTGCCCTTCACGAGCTCGATGACGGCGTCGGAGTCGACCGACCCGTCGGGCGTCCCCGGGGTGAGCTGCACCACGGCCACGATCTCCTCGCCGAAGCGTTCGTCGGGTATCCCGACGACCACCGCGTCGAGCACGCCATCGACGGTCTTCACGACCTCCTCGACCTCTTCGGGGTAGACCTTCTCGCCGCCGGTGTTGATGCACACCGAGCCGCGGCCGAGCAGGTGGATGGAGCCGTCCTCACGGATCTCGGCGTAGTCGCCCGGGATCGAGTAGCGCTGGCCGTCGACGAGCCGGAACGTCGCCGCCGACTTCGCTTCGTCCTTGTAGTAGCCGACCGGGATGCGCCCACCGAGCGCGAGCACCCCAACCGCGCCCGAACCGGGCTCGACGTCGGTGCCGTCCGTGCCGATGACCCGCACGTCGGGCCCGAGCCGGAACCGGGCCGTCTGCGCCGCCCCCTCGGCGGAGGACACCGAGTTCCCCATGCCCAGGGCCTCCGACGACGAGAAGGCGTCTACGAGCAGCATGCCGGGGTGGTGGCGCAGTAGCCCCTGCTTGGACCCCTCGCTCCACATCACGCCCGACGAGATGATGGCCGCCAGGCTGGACAGGTCCCATCGGCCGCGGTCTGCATCGAGCGTGGCCAGGATCGGCTTGGCGAAGGCGTCGCCCACGATGATCAGGGCGTTCACCTTCTGGGCCTCGACGGTGTCGAGCAGTTCGACCGGATCGAACTGCCGGCCGGTGAGGGTCACCACCCGCCCTCCCTCGCTCAGGCACTCCATCGCGGTGAACCCGCCCGTGCCGTGCATGAGAGGGCAGGCCGGCAGCAGGGTCATGCCCGGCCCGTGGGCCGCCAGGTCGGCCCTGACGTCGTCGGTCCCGCCCTCGGGCGGATAGCGCCGGAAACCACTGCCGTTCAGCCGGGCGAACAGGTCGTCCTGGCGCCACATGACACCTTTGGGCATCCCGGTGGTCCCTCCGGTGTAGAGCATGTGGAGGTCGTCGGGCCCCCGTCCCCACGGGGCGCGGACCCGCGGTGCGCCGTCGGATCCGTGGGTACCGGTCGTCTCGGCCGCCTCTTCGAACGGGACGGCCCACGGCGGGCAGCTGGCCGTGCCGTCGTCGACCCACAGCCAGTTGCGCACCCCGGTCACCCGGTCGCGGATGCCCTCGATGCGTTCCACGAACGTGCCGTGGAACACGACGGTCACCGCGTCGGCGTTCTCCCACAGGTACACGAGCTCGTCATCCGCGTACCGGTAGTTCGTGTTGATGGGGACGAGGCCGACCTTGTAGGCGGCGTAGGTGGCCTCGAGGTACTCCGGGCAGTTGTAGAGGTACAGGGCGAGTTTGTCCTGCCCGGCCACCCCGGCGCCGAGCAGCCATCGCCCGACGTTCTCGGCCCGCCGGTCGAATGCGCGCCACGTGCGGGTGCGGCCCCCATGGACGAGCGCCGGCGCGTCCGGTACCTGCTCGGCCACGGTCTCCCATACATCGGCGAAGTTCCACGTGCTCACGTCAGCCTCCTCGTTCCGGGTGCCTGGGTCCGGAGCGTGCCGACGTGCCCGACACCGGCGGCACCCGCCGGGGCAGGCCGGTCCGAGACCGGGGAAGTCGCCCGAGGCCGCGGCACCTCCGCGGTGATCGGTGCAGCCTACGCTTGGCCCCATGGACACCGCGCCGCCCCCCGACGACGACCCCCGGCGGCTCGAGCTGCGGTCCTGGTTCGCGGAGCACCCCACGCCCTCCGGCCGGCAGCTGGCCGACCGGGGACTGGTGGCCCCGCACTGGCCGGCCCCGTGGGGCCTGGGTGCCGACCCCGCCCACCAGCTGCTGGTCGACGAGGAGCTGCAGCGGGCCGGGGTGCGTCGTCCGGACAACACGATCGGGATCGGCTGGGCGGGTCCGACGCTCCTCCATGCCGGAACGGCCGCGCAGAAGGAGCGGTATCTGTTCCCGCTGCTCGCCGCGGACGAGATCTGGTGCCAGCTGTTCAGCGAGCCCGGCGCCGGGTCGGACCTGGCGTCGCTGACCACCCGGGCCGAACTCGACGGTGACGAGTGGGTGGTGCGGGGCCAGAAGGTCTGGACGAGCTACGCCCACCGTGCCGCCTTCGGGATCCTGCTCGCCCGTACCGAGCCCGACGCCCCAAGGCACCAGGGGATCTCGTACTTCGTCTGCCCCATGGACGCACCTGGTGTCACCGTCCGCCCGCTGATCGACATGACCGGGGCCCACACGTTCAACGAGGTCGTTCTCGACGAGGTGCGTCTCCCCGCCGCCAACCTGGTGGGGGACCGGGGACGAGGCTGGTCGCTGGCCAAGGTGACCCTGGCCAACGAGCGGGTCTCGCTGTCGGGGGCCGGGGCGCTGTGGGGGATGGGCCCGACGGCCGATGACCTCCTGACCGCGGTCCGGATCGGAGGCGGCATCGACGACCCGCTGTTGCGCCAACGGCTGGCCGCGGTGTGGATAGAGGGTGAGATCCTCCGGCTGCTCCGCCTGCGCACGGTGTCCGCCGCCGTCGCCGGCGCGCCGCCCGGGCCCGAGGCGAGTGTGCGCAAGGCGTTGGCCGACGACCACGGGCAGCACATCATGGACCTGGCCCGCGATCTGGCCGGGGCCTCGGGGATGCTCTCCGGCAGTGGACCGGTACCCGGCACGCCCGACGCCGGCGGTTGGCCGGACGCACTGTGGTCGTACGGGTTCCTGTTCGCCCCGGCGCTGACCATCGGGGGCGGGACCGCGGAGGTCCAGCGCAACATCATCGCCGAGCGCACGCTCGGGTTGCCGCACGACCCGCAGTCCTAGCGGCGGTCCTCCGCCGTAGCCGCCGTAGCCGCCGTAGCCGCCGTAGCCGCCGTAGCCGCCGTCCCGGTGTCAGGCGCTGACGGGCGAGATGCCCGCGGTCGAGATGCGGAACCCCGTGCCGCCGTTGACCGTCCAGATCATGCCCGTGGTCACGGGCAGGCACCTGAACGGGCCGACCCCGGTGGTGTCGCCGTAGTCGAGGGTGGGCGTGCCGACACCGGCATTGCTGGGGCAGTCCGTCCCGGTGCAGGACCCGTAGGACCCGTCGGTCGACAGCACGACCGACCGCGGAGGGGAGAAGGTGAGGCACAGCACGGACTGCATCGGTGACCCGGATCCAGTCGTGCCGTAGTCGATCTCGCAGCTGGTGTTTCTGGACCGGGAGTAGAACTCCTGCACGGGTGTCGCCGCCGCTTTCGATCCTGATGCGCCGCACGCGGCGGCGAGGATCCCGATGCCCACTTCCAGGGTGAGCGGTATCACACCCCTGGTGACCGGCCTCCCCTGTCCCGCGGAACGGCGCAGTGTGTACATGGCGACGGACCCACCGGCTGCCTCGACCCGGGCGGCGGCTCATCGCGGGCGCCGGGTTCCGGGGGTCACCTAAGCCGTACCCCGGACCGAGGGCGTGATCTGCGAAGTCAGCCGCCGATCGGTCCGGCGTCTTCGTAACCCTGCCGCACGCCCGTGCCGGCGTTGCGGGTGAGCTGCTCGGGCTCGTACAGCATCCAGTAGGCGTTGCGGGCGTGCTTGCGGGCCCGGTTGACGCAGACGAGCGCGAGCCTGCCCGGATCCTCCTCCTCGTTCTCGTGGACGAACACCTCGAGGATGTGGGTGGAGGTCAGCAGCTGGGCCAGCATGATTCCCTGGGACGCCTCGTGCGCGCAGACCTGGTCGATCGCCGCCTTGCCCGGCATGCCGAGGGCCACCACGATCCTGCAGTCCTCCTGCTCGATCAGGCGTTTGCAGGCCACGCCGAGGTCCTTGAACCCGGGCACGGTCCGTCGTACCACCTCGAACGTGGTGCCGAAGCCGGGGCAGTCCGACAGCTCGTCCAGGGCCTCCGACCCCATGTCGTAGCGGGCGAACATGGTGTCTACGACGCCGATCCGGTCCATCGGACCACTCTACCGGGGGCGTCCGCCGACCCTCCCTCCCCGGGCCGGGCCGACGACGGCCCTGGAACGGTTCGCCTGGAGTCCCGCCGGTGGGCAAGACTCACACCCGATGAGCGCCGAGATCCCGTCCACGCCTGCCGTCGACCCCTGGGTGGCCCGGGACGTCGCCGTGGTGTGGCATGGATTCACCCAGATGGCGGCCTACCCCGGGAACGCTCCCGTGACGGTCGAGCGGGCCGAGGGACGGGAACTCATCGACGTCCACGGCAACCGGTACTTCGATGCCATCTCGTCGCTGTGGGTGAACACGCTCGGCCATCGGGTGCCCGAGCTCGACGCCGCGATCATCGACCAACTGGGCAAGGTTGCCCACGCCACCCTCCTCGGCAACGGGAGCACCGCCACGGTGGAGTTCGCCGAGGCACTGGCCGCGGTGGTGCCGGTCGACGAGCCCCGTACGATCTTCGCCTCGGATGGCGCCGTGGCCGTCGAGCAGGCATTGAAGATCGCCTTCCAGTACTGGGTCAACCAGGGTCGGCCGGGACGCACCGAGTTCCTGGCTCTGGGCGACGCGTACCACGGGGACACGGTGGGCGCGCTGTCCGTGGGCGATGGTGGCTTCGGCACGACCGTGTTCGACCCGCTGCGGTTCCCGGTCGTCCGCACACCCGGCTACGCCAGCGCCGACTGGGTGGCCAAGGCGGTGGCGGCCATCGAGTCCCACGCCGGCTCCTTGGCCGCCATGATCATGGAGCCGCTCGTCCAGGGAGCGTCCGGCATCCTGGTGGCCGATCCCCAGGACCTGGCCACCGTCGGCCGGGCGTGCCGGGAGCACGGTGTGCTCCTCATCTGTGACGAGGTGGCCACCGGTTTCGGACGCACCGGCAGGCTGTTCGCCTCGGAGTGGGCCGGGCCCGACTTCCGCCCCGACCTGGTGTGCCTGGGCAAGGGGATCACCGGGGGCTACCTGCCGCTGTCGGCCACAGTGGTGTCGCGCCCGGTGTACGACGGGTTCCTCGGTGCGGACCTCGGGACGGCGACCTTCTACCACGGCCACTCCTACGGTGGGAACGCCCTTTCGTGCGCGGTCGCACTCCGCCACCTGCAGCTGCTCGAGGAGTGGGACGTCCTGGCCCACGTGCGCCGGGTGGCCGACCACCTCGGTGCCCGGCTCGACGCGACGGTCGCAGTCCTCGACGGCGTGGCGGAGGTGCGTCGGCGCGGCCTCATGGTGGGCGTGGAGCTCGCCCCGCCCGAGGGATGCGTCCGATGGGGGCGTCGGGTGTGCGCGGGGGCGGTGCGCCGCGGCGTCCTCCTCCGACCGCTGGGGGACGTGGTCGTCATCATGCCGCCGCTCACCAGCACGGAGTCCGAGCTCGACCGGGTCGTGGATGTCCTGGTCGAGTCCATCGGCGAGGTCCGCGCCGAGGACGCCGCATGAGCGGAGTCGGCCGCACTGCCTGGCAGATGTGGGTCGATGATGCCTGCGACCAGGTGGCCGCCGCCGGCCGCTGGCGCTCGCCCCGCCCGTTCGACGCCCGAGGACACGAGGGGCTCCTCGTGGTCGACCCCTCCGAGCCTCCCCGGAGGGTGGTGTCCTTCGCCTCCAACGACTACCTCGGACTGGCCTCCCACCCTGCAGTCGTGGACGGCGCGCGCGAGGCGCTGGACCGGTGGGGGGCGGGCTCGGGGGCATCGCGGCTGGTGACCGGCTCCCGGCCTGTCCACCACGAGTTGGAAGCGGCCGTCGCCGACTGGAAGCGGACCGAGGCGGCCGTCGTGACGCCGACCGGGTTCGCTGCCAACCTGTCCGTTCTGTCGGTCGTCGCCTCCGGCGGAACCGCGGTGGTGCACTCCGACGAGCTGAACCATGCCTCGATCATCGACGGGTGCCGCCTGGCCCGGGCCCAGGTGCGGATCCACCCCCACGGTGACCTCGCCGCGCTCGACGTGGCACTGGCGGCGGTAAGCGGTCCCTCGGTCGTCGTGAGCGACACCGTGTTCTCGATGGATGGGGACGCCTGCGACCTCGATGGGCTGGTCGAAGTCGCAGGCCGTCACGGCGCGCTCCTCGTGCTGGACGAGGCCCACGCCGTACTCGGGCCCGAGCTCGCCGAGCCACCCGGGGTCGACGTGCTGCGCGTCGGGACCCTGTCGAAGACGCTGGGATCGGTCGGAGGGTTCGTCGCCGGCCCGCAGCGCTTCGTGGACCTGCTGGTCAACCGGGCCCGGCCCTACATTTTCACGACGGCGCCGACCCCGGCCGACGCCGGAGCCGCCCTCGCGGCACTGGGCCTGTTGCGGTCTGACGAGGGCGACGCCCTGCGGGCCCGGCTGGTGGGTCTGGTCACGCGGGTGGCGGCAGCGATCGGGATGGACGACCACCCTTCACCGATCCTGCCCGTGGTCATCGGGGACGAGGCCGACGCGATGGCCGCCTCGACCTCGTTGCTCGCGCAGGGACTGTGGGTACCTGCGATCCGCCCTCCGACCGTCCCCCCCGGCACCTCCCGACTGCGGATCACCCTGTCCGCCACCCACTCCGACCAGCAGGTCGACCGTCTTCTGGACGGACTCGCGGGGCTCGCACCGTTCACCGACCGGGCTCGGGGGGTGGGTAGTGCGGCCTGACCGGTTGGTGCTGGTGTGCGGGACGGGGACCGAGGTCGGCAAGACATGGGTCGCCGCGCGGCTGCTCTCCGAGCTCCGGTCCCGTGGACGGACCGTGGCGGCGCGCAAACCTGCACAGTCGTTCGACGTGGACCGCTCCGGCAGGAGGCTCGGGGGTGCGACCGATGCCGAGCAGCTCGGGGCGGCTTCGGGCGAGCTCCCGGGCGACGTCTGTCCATCCTTCCGTTCCTACCACCGGGCGATGGCCCCGCCGGTCGCCGCGGAGGTGCTGGGTCTCCCTTCGTTCACCGTGGCCGACTTGGTCGGCGAACTCGACTGGCCGGCCGCCGTCGACGTGGGCCTGGTGGAGACGGCGGGCGGGGTGCGGTCGCCGCAGGCCGACGACGGCGACGTGTGCGGCCTGGCGGCCGCGCTCGATCCCGACCTGGTCGTCCTGGTCGCCGACGCCGGCCTCGGGACGATCAACAGCATCCGCCTGTCGATGGACGCGCTGGCCGGGACCCGCGGTGGGCTGCCGGCGGTGCCGGTGGTCGTCGTGCTCAACCGGTTCGACGGTAACCACGAACTCCACCGGCGGAACCATGCCTGGTTGGGGGACCGCGACGGGTACACGATGGTCACCCTTCCGGGCGGTGACAAGGCACTGGCCGACCTGGCCGCGGGACCTCCGGACTGAGTGCACGGCACGCCGCCGGACCGGCTGCCCTGAACAGGCGATCGGGCCCCGTCCTGGTACCGTCGACGCCATGACGGCCCGTGGTGCGCTCAGGTGATCACGGCGGACCGGGTCACCAAGACGTACGGCCCGACGAGGGCCGTCGACGACCTCAGTTTCGAGGTCCGGCCCGGTGTCGTGACCGGGTTCCTCGGACCGAACGGCTCGGGCAAGTCGACGACGATGCGGATGGTGATGGGCCTGGACCGGCCCGACTCCGGAGTCATCACGCTCGACGGCAGGCGCTTCGGCGACCTGCACTGGCCGCTGCGCGAGGTCGGCGCACTGCTCGAGGCGAAGGCGCTCCACCCCGGCCGCACCGCCTACGACCACCTGCTCGCGATGGCCCAGACCAACGCCGTCCCGAAGGCGAGGGTGGACGAGGTCCTGGGACTCGTCGGACTGGAGTCGGTGGCCCGACGCCGCGTGGGCAGGTACTCCCTGGGGATGAGCCAGCGGCTGGGCATCGCATCGGCGTTGCTGGGTGACCCCGGCGTCCTTCTCTTCGACGAACCCGTCAACGGGCTCGACCCCGAGGGCATCCTCTGGGTCCGCACCCTGCTCCAGGGGCTGGCGGGCGAGGGTCGGACGGTCTTCGTCTCGAGCCACCTCATGAGCGAGATGGCGCTCACGGCCACCGATCTGGTGGTGATCGGTCGCGGGCGGCTCATCGCCCAGACGTCGGTGGACGACTTCATCGCCTCCAACACCGTGGCGACGGTGCTGGTGCGGAGCCCGGATGCCGCCGGCCTCGCCGCCGCCCTTCGGGCCGCCGGAGCCGGAGTGGTGGTCCGGGACGACGGCGGACTCCTTGTGACCGGCCTCGAGGTCGCCAGGGTCGGGGATCTCGCCCACCACGCCGGTGTCGCCCTGCACGAGCTCAGTCCGTTGCAGGCCAGCCTCGAGGACGTGTTCATGGACCTGACCTCCGACATGGTCGACTACCACGGCCACGCCCCGGCCGAGGTCGGCACATGACGACGGTGTCGGTGCCACCGGTCGCACTCCCCGCGTTCGCACACGGTCGGGCGGGACTGGTCCAGCAGGTGCGGTCCGAGTGGACGAAGCTCCGGT
>JAKAZC010000045.1 GCA_021826655.1 Actinomycetes bacterium
ACTCACCGCTGCCATCTGGCACAACCAGCACAGCGGACAGCCCCGGCTGCGATCTCTCGTCGCCTACGACCACTGATCCCTTGGAATTGATCATCTAGGAGTCGGTGCTCACCCGGTACAGCTCGACCGAGATCATGTCGTCAGCCAGCTCCTGGCCGCTGAACACGCAGTCGAACGCCCGGGCCACGCGCAGCACCATCTCGGCGTTGGCAGCGCTGACCGCCATGTGACAGGCGCCGTCGGAGCTCAGGCGCTCCCAGAGGATGCCGATCTCGAAGCCCCGGCTGAATTCGGGGTCGTCGGTATCGAAGTGGACGGTCGACTCCATGGTCCGCCTATCGACACGCCGGTGCCGTCTCTTTACCCCTGATGCACGCCCATCGCGTCCGACACGGTTGACGCCGCCGGTGATCCGCCCCACGATGGGGACATGCGCGGCCCGGCGAGCGCCCTCTTGGAGCAGTTCCACCGTGCCCTCGGCGGCCCCGGACCGGCCACCCCCGTCGAACTTCCGCCTGGTGGCTCCCTGCCCTCCACGTTCGCGGTCAGCGACCTCGCCCAGGCTTCGGTCGGCGTCGCCGGGGCCGCCTGCGCCCGTCTGGTGGCACTCGACGGGACCCCGGCGCCGCGTGTGGTCGTGGACCGCGACCTGGCGTCGGCCTGGTTCGGGATCTCGATCCGTCCCGAGGGCTGGGAACTGGCGAACCCCTGGGACCCACTGGCCGGTGACTACACCGCGAGGGACGGTTGGATCAGACTCCACACCAACGCTCCCCACCACCGCGCCGCCGCCCTCGCGGTCCTGGGCGTGCCCGGGGATCGCGAGGCGGTGGCCGGGGCGGTGGCCACCTGGGATGCGGACGGGCTCGAGGACGCGGTCGTCGCCGCAGGCGGGGCGGCGGCGGCCCTGCGGTCGCTCGCGGCCTGGGAAGCCCACCCGCAGGGACGCGCCGTGGCCGGGGAACCGCTCGTCCACCGGGACACCACGTCGACGACCTCCGGCGGTCCGGGGTCGGTGACCCGTCCGGATCGACCTCTCACCGGGCTGCGGGTGCTCGACCTGACCCGGGTGCTGGCCGGCCCGGTCGCCACACGCCTGCTCGCCGGGTGGGGCGCGCAGGTCCTGCGGATCGACCCGCCGGGCTGGGACGAACCGGGGGTGGTCCCCGAGGTCACCCTCGGCAAGCGGTGCGCCCGGCTCGACCTCACCACGCCCGGCGGTCGGGACCGGTTCCTCGGGTTGCTCCACTCCGCCGACGTACTCGTCCACGGGTACCGGCCCGACGCGCTGGACGGCCTCGGGCTGGGTGCCGGGGTGCGGGCCGACGCCCGCCCCGGCCTGATCGACGTCAGCCTCGACGCCTACGGCTGGTCGGGACCGTGGGCCGGTCGACGCGGGTTCGACAGCCTGGTGCAGATGAGTTCGGGGATCGCCGCGTCCGCCATGACGGCCTCGGGAGCGGACCGGCCCGTGCCGCTTCCGGTCCAGGCCCTCGACCACGCCACCGGCTACCTTCTGGCCGCGTGCGCGCTGACCGGCCTGGCGCAGCGGAGGACCGACGGCTCCGGCAGCCGCTGGCGCACCTCGCTGGCCGGCATGGCCCGCCTGCTCGTCGACGCCGGCACGGACCCGGTCGACGACGGACGGGGTATCGACCCCGCTCCACCACGGTCCCACGAGCCGGTCGAGCGGACGCCCTGGGGCGACGCCCGGCGGATCCCGCCCCCGGTGACGGTGGACGGTGCCCCACTTCGCTGGTCACTCCCGGCGGGACGCCTCGGAGCGTCGCCCCCGGCCTGGGGGCCCGGGTGAGCCGTCAGACCGCCACCGGGGTGGACGGCGCCCGGGCCGGCGCCGCTCCGCGCCGCACCAGATCGGCGACGGCCAGTGCCACGGCGACGGCCCCGATCCCGGCGCCGAGTAGGCACACCCCGGCCCAGCGGTGGCTCCCGTAGAGCCAGCTGGCCGTGGCCGACCCGAGTGCCCCCCCGACGAAGTAGCAGACCATGTAGGCCGAATTGATGCGGCTGCGCGCCTCGGGCGCCAAGCGGTAGATCATCGACTGGTTGGTCACCTGCAGCCCCTGGACGCCCACGTCGAGGACGAGCACGCCGACGATCATCATCGTCAGGTCGTGGCCGCCGATCCACAACGGCAGGAACGACGCACCCACCAGGACGGCGAAGACCAGAGTGGTCGTGCCGGTGAGGCCGCGGTCCGCCCACCGACCAGCGAAGTTGGCGCACAGGGCACCGGCCGCTCCCACCAGACCGAAGAGCCCGATGGTGGCGGCTCCGTAGTGGTACGGCGACCCGGACAACACGAAGGCCATGGTCGTCCAGAAGGCGCTGAAGGCGGCCATGCCCAGGGCCCCGAAGAGGATCCTCCTGCGCAGCAGCGCCTCGGCCCGGAACAGCGTGACCGTGGACCGGAGGAGCGCGCCGTACCGGATCGACGGGCGCGCCGCCTCGCCCGGCAGCACCCGGCCCAGCACGACGGCCATCAGGACGGTCACGCCGGCGGCCATGACGTAGACCACCCGCCAGCTGGTAACTCCGGCGACGAGGCCGGACACGGTGCGGGCCAGCAGGATCCCGAGCAGGAGCCCGCTCATCACCTGGCCGATGACCCGACCCCGGTTCGCGTCCCCTGCCAGGGACGCAGCCATCGGAACCAGCATCTGGGCCACCGTCGATCCGACGCCCACCACGAGCGCCACCGCCACCAGCACACCGATGCCGGGTGCAGCTGCGGACGCGACCAGCCCGACGGCGGTGACCAGCAGCACCGCTGGCAGGAGGCGGCGTCGGGTGAGGATGTCGCCGAGCGGCAGGAGCAGGGCGAGCCCGAGCGCGTACCCGACCTGGGAGAGAGTGACCAGCAGCCCCGCCGCCGCTTCGCTCGTGCCGAACGACCGGCTGATGTCGTACAGGATGGGCTGGGCGTAGTAGAGGTTGGCGACCGACAGGCCGCATGCCGCCGCGAAGACGACCACCAGGCCACGTGACATGCCCGGGGTGCCGGCCGGGCCCGCCCCGGCGGCGAGTGCCGCATCGGCCGGTTCGGCTGCTCGGGCTGCTCGGGCTGCTTCGGTCATGGTGCTCCGTCGTCGTGGGCGCAGTGGTCGATCCAACACGTGATGGGATCGTGCCACCTCAGTGAACACTCCTCGCCCGCACGCTATTCCTGTACGCACCGTTCATGATCTACGGTAGGGCGATGGGCGCGGCGTCGCACGGGGTACCGGCACGTGCCGGGCGGCCACGGAGCGAACGGGCCCGGCTCGCCGTCCTCGACGCCGCCGCCGACCTCCTCGCCGACGGCGGGTTCGCCGCCGCCACCATCGAGGCCGTCGCCGCCAGGGCCGGGGTGAGCAAGGTGACCATCTACAAGTGGTGGCCCTCCCGCGGTTCGGTGGCCGTCGATGCCTACTTCCACCGCTATGGCCGGACGAGCGAGGTGCCCGACTCCGGTGACCTGGCCGCGGTCCTGTCCGGCCAGATCCGTGCGCTGGCCCACGCCTTCCGTGGTCGTGCCGGGTCCATCATGGCTGAACTCATCGGCCACGCCCAGTCCGATCCGGCACTGGCGGCCATACTGCGGATCCGCTGGCTCCAGCCCCGCCGCGACGCGTCGACCAGCGTCCTGGTCCACGCCATCGAGCGCGGGGAGATCCGCCCGGACATCGACGTGCCGGTGGTACTCGACCAGCTCTACGGGCCGCTCTACTACCGGCTCACCATGCGGCACGAGCCCCTGGATCACGGCCTGGCCGACTCGCTGGTGCACACCATCCTCGACGGGATCCGGCTACGGGCCGCCGACACCACCGCACCCACCGCCGGTGGGCACCCCACCGGGGGTGGAACCGTCAGCCGGCAGACCGGCTGAGACCGGCGCGTTCGCCACGGGTCACGAACTTGTTGGCCATCTTGCGCGAGGCCTCGTCGATCATCTCGTCACCGAACATGACCGCACCGGTGCGGTCGTCTTCGGTCGCCCTGCGGTACGCGTCCAGGATGTCCCACGCCTTGTCGAACTGCTCCTGGGTGGGCGAATAGACCTCGTTCAGGACGCCGACCTGGTCGGGCGTGAGGGCCCATTTGCCGTCATAGCCGAGGACGCGGGTGCGCTGGGCGAATTCGCGGAGGCTGTCGAGCTCACGGATCTTGAGGAAGGGTCCGTCGATGACCTGGAGGCCGTTGGCACGGCCGGCCATCAGGATCTTCGAGAACACATAGTTGAAGTGATCGCCCGGGTACTCGGGGATGGCCACGCCACCGGTCAGCACCGGCATCTCCATCGAGGCGGCGAAGTCGGCAGGGCCGAAGATGATGGTCTCGAGGCGGGGCGAGGCGGCGCAGATCTCCTCGACGTTGATGAGCCCCCTCGTCGTCTCGATCTGAGCCTCGATTCCGACGTGGCCGACGGGCATGCCGCACAACTTCTCCACCTGGGTGAGCAGGAGGTCGAGCGCGACCACCTCGGCGGCCGACTGGACCTTCGGGAGCATGAGCTCGTCGAGGCGGGCACCGGCCCTGGTCACGACCTCGATCACGTCGCCGTACGTCCACTCGGTATCCCAGGCGTTGATGCGGACGCACAGCACCCGGTCGTCCCACGGAAGGGTGCGGACGGCCTCGGCCACCTTGGCCCGGGCCGCCTCCTTCTCGAGGGGGGCCACCGAGTCCTCCAGGTCGAGGAAGCTCATGTCGGCGGCCACGGTGGGGGCTTTGGCGAGGAAGCGCTCGTTGGACCCCGGCGAGGACATGCAGGAGCGGCGCGGCAGGTTGCGGGAGCGTTCGGACATGGCCCCGATCGTAGAGCGCCGTTGGCGGCGGGCCAACAGCCGCGGGTCCCGGGCCGTCACGGGGGGGGTAGTCGCCAGGGCGGCCCCGGGCCGGCCGGTGCGGCGGATCCGGTTCCCTCCGGGCCCGGGGCCCTGTCCGTCAGTCGGTCGTCGGTCCGGCGGCGGCGTCCCGTGTGATCTGATCGGCCAGGTCGCCGGGGGTCAACTGCTCCGACAGCAGGCGTTCGAACCGGGCCGGGTCGCCGGCGGTGAACGCCCGGCACAGGGGGAACCCCTCCACGTAGCAGGTGAGGTACGCCCGCCAGGTCGGGTGGGTGAGGAACTCGACGGCCTTGGCCGCCCGTTCACGCGGGAGGAGGCCCCACCGTACGACCTCGTCGATCACCGTGTCCGGGTCGGCACCGTCCTCGTGGAGCCGGAAGGCGGCGTTCGTTCGCACCGCGCCGAGTGCCTCGCCGGCATCGGCCACGGCGGCCACCACCTCGGCGTCGAAGCGGATGCCGAGGGGCAGCAGGTGGGCCGCGACGGTCGCCTCGGAACGACGGCCCCACGCCACTTCGAGACCGAGGTCGGCCAGGCCCTCGGCCAGCAGGCACTGGGGCGTGCCGACCAGGAAGATCGACTCCTCCCACCAGTGGCGCCGGCGCACGAGTCCGATCTCCTTGCGGGTGTGTTCCGTGTGGTGCCCGGGGTAGGCCTCGTGTGCCACCAGGTGGGCCAGTCCGGTCGACAGGACCGGGAGGTCCGTGTTGATGGCCACCTTGCTCTGCAGTCCGCCCAGGTAGTAGTTGAACCCGGACCACGGCTCGTTCGTGACCAGTTCGAACTCGACGTGCTCACCGTCGGGCAGACCGAACAGTTCGTCGGTCCGGGCCCGCAGGTCCTCCGCCAGCGACCGGACGGCGCGGCCGAGCACGTCCACGGGCACCACATGGGACTCGCGCCATGCGACGAGGCGCTCGCCCAGCGGACCCGATCCCGGCAGCACCGCGTCCAGTCGCCGGTGGGCGTCGACGAGCACCTCGTCGTCGACGCGCGACGGACGAACGCCGTAACAGGCCTCGACCTCGTCGGCGTAGCCGACCCGTTCGCCGGCGAGCTTGGCGCAGGTGGTGGCGAGCCCCACGACCTGCGCGGCGAGCCAGTGGCGGCGGGCCGGTGCGGACGAGTCATCAGACGACGGCCCGTCGAGTGGACCACCGGACCGGAGTGCGGCGAGGAGGGCACGCGCTTCGGCGACCAGTCGATCGGGCGGGACGACCGGTTCGGACGCGACGACAGCGGCCAGGCCCGGCGGGCCGTAGTAGGCATCGACCATCCCGTCGATGTGGCGCCCCAACCGGAGTCCCAGCATCAGGTAGTCCGCCACCAGGCCACCTTCAAGCACGGCGCCACCGGCCATCCGCGTCGTCGGTCCGGTCCGCTCAGTCGAGCCGGGCGCGGAGGAAGGCCACGGTGCGCTCCCACAGTAGTTCCGCCGAGGCCGCATCGTAGACCTCGGGACGGTCCTCGTTGAAGAAGGCGTGGTCCACGCCGGGGTAGACGAGGAACGAGGCGTCGCGCCCCAGCGCGGTGAGCTCCGACTCGAGCTCCCTGGCCGCAACGGGGGTGAAGAAGCCGTCGAGCTCGGCGACATGGCCGAGGACCGCCGCGGTCATCGTCGCGTAGTCGGGTCGTGCGTCGGGCCACGGGATCACCCCGTAGGCCGGGACCACAGCGGCCACCGCGTCAGGACGCTTGCACCCCAGGACCAGGGCCAGACCGCCACCCATGCAGAACCCGACAACGCCCACCGATGGCGTTCCGGTCCGGCGCACCAACTCGTCGACCGCACCGCTGAGATGGGCTGCCGCCTGGCCCATCTCCAGGGCCATCATGTGTTGCGCCGCCTCGTCCGGCTCGGTCAACGGGACGGCCTTGCCCCGGTAGAGATCGGGAGCCAGGGCGGTGAAGCCGGCCGCCGCGAACCGGTCGCACGTCCGGGTGATCTGGTCCACGAGTCCCCACCACTCCTGGATGACCAGGACCCCGATCGTCCCTGCGGAACCGCCGTCCGGCAGCGCCAGATAGCCCGGCATGATGCTCGTGTCGCTCGGAAATTCGATGTGCTCACCCATGGTGCGGACCCTACTCGGCGCACTTCCCCGGTGGCGTCCTGACCGGGCGCGGTGGGGTGCCCCGACTCCGACCGGCGCCCGGCCTACACCCGCTCGACGGAATGCACTCCCAGGTCAGGGCCTTGTACGGTCGGGGGGTCCTTGTGGGCCCCGGACCGACCGACTACCATCTGCCCCCATATGACTCACGCCGAGCAGTACTCGACGGTCGAGCCAGGTGCCCGCACCGAACGTCGTCGCCGAACACGGAAACGGGTCGTAGGGGCGCTCGCAGTGGTTTCCGTCCTCGGAGCCACGTCGGCGACGGTGTCCGCTGCCACGCCTGCCTCTGCGGACCAGATCTCCAGCGCCCAGGCTCAGGCAGCGGCCATCACGGCCAGGTTGAACGCCACCGAGGCCCAGATCGCGGCACTCGCCGACCAGGTCAACGCGGCGGACTACAAGTTGTCCCAATTGCAGGGCCAGATCAGCGCCAGCCAAGTCGAGATGGCCAAGGACCAGCACACCGTGACAACCGACCAGGCCCAGCTGCGCGCCCAGGCGCTCGCCGATTACACCAGCTCGGGCACGTCCAACACGGCCACCCAGCTCTTCACGGCGAATGTGAACACGAGCGGCATCCGTTCGGAGTACTCGTCGATCGCCACCGGCAACGTGACGTCGACCATCGATCACCTCCACACCGCTCAGGCCCAGCTGGCCGCCACGCAGGCGGCGCTCGAGCAGCAGACGTCCCAGGCGCAGGCGACCAAGGACAGCCTGGCGGGCTCCCAGCAGCAGGCCACCACCCTGGCCGCCCAGGACAAGGCCACGCTGAGCAGCGTCGACGCCAACATCCAGGCGCTCGTGGCCCAACAGCAGGCCGCCGCTGCCGCCGCAGCACAGGCCGCAGCACAGGCCGCCTTCAACCAGAAGGTCGCCGCCGCCCAGGCCGCCCAGGCCGCCCAGGCCGCACGGGCGACCAGCGCCGTTCAGGCTGCTCAGGCGACGAACGCCGCACCGACGCAACGCTCGGGCCCGACCACGGGTTCCACACCACCCAGCACCGGCGGCACGGTGACGGTCATCGTGCCGCCGCCGCCGCCCCTGTCGTCGGCCGCCGGAGTCGCCGTGGCGGCCGCGGAGCGCGAGATCGGCGTCCCCTACCTCTGGGGCGGCACGACCCCGGCCGGCTTCGACTGCTCGGGCCTGGTCATGTGGGCATACGCACAGGCCGGCGTCAGCCTCCCCCACTATTCAGGGGCGCAGTACGCCAGCACCACCCACATCTCCATGGCAGACATCCAGCCGGGTGACCTCCTGTTCTACGGTCCCGGCGGTAGCGACCACGTGGCGATGTACGTGGGGGGCGGTTCCATGATCGAGGCGCCCTACACCGGGGCGAGCGTCTGGATCACCGGCGTCCGCACCGGCGGCCTCGCCGGCATCGGCCGGGTGGCCTGAGCCCGGGCGCCACGGCCCGCGGTCGGGAGCCGGCCCGCAGGGCCCGCTCCTTCCGCATCGCCGGCGACACGGACCCTTCCCATGGCATTCGGCCAACCGTCGGGACCACCGGCCACCGCCCGGCAGGTCCGTGACCTGACCGCCCTGGTCGAAGCAGCCGGGCACTCCGGGTTCCGCGACGCTCGCGGCGCCCTCGGTCTCACCCAACGTCAGGCGGGCGGGCGGTTCACCCGGAACGAAGCTGAGGCACTCATCGCCCGCCTCGAAGCCGAGTCCGAGGCCGGCGCGCCCGTCGCCGGCGCGCCCGGTGCCGGCGCCGGAGACCGGCCCGCCCGCGCCACTCCGGTCGCTCCCCGCCGGACCCCGCCCGGCGCTCGGGCCGCCACCTTGGTCGAGCAGCTCCAGCGGGTACCGGAGGAGCTCCTGGTCGACGAGCTCCGGCGACGGGGATGGGCGCTCATCCCGCCCTCACCGCCCACCTGACCGCGCCGGGAATCGCACCGATCGGTGGTGGGGACCGAGGCGCAGACCGACGGGTCAGACCTGGTCGTGGGCGGCGAATTCGGCAGGCGGCATCTGACCGACGGTGCCCCCGGCGCGTGGGCCGGGTGGTCGAGCGAACCGGAACGGGATCGCCTCCCGGCCCGCCTGGATGACCATCGCCTGGCCGGTCGACTCGCCAGACAGGAGGTCGACCACGGTCCCGGCCACTGACCCGACGTCGATGAGGGGGAAGCCGCTCGACTCCAACGTCTCGCGCATGTCGGCGATGATCGGAGTGTCGACGATGCTCGGGCACACGGCGTTGACGGTGATCCCCCTGTCGGCCAATTGCGGCTCGAGCGATCGCACCAGGCCCACTACGGCGTGCTTTGTGAGGCAGTAGACCGGGTCAGGTGAGAAGCCGATGAGTCCGGCCAGCGATGCGGTGGCCACGATCGAACCACCACCCCGTGCGACCATCGCCGGGACCAGTTCCCGGATGCCGAAGAACACGCCGTCCACATTGACCCCGGTGGCCCGCCGGTAGATCTCGTCGGTGACAGCGGTGATGTCGGATTCGCCCGTGGTGACCCCTGCGTTCAGATGGGCGAGGTCGACACCCCCGAACCGCGAGGTGACCGCAGCCACGATGCCCGGCCACTCGTCGGCGCGACCGACATCGGCCTGGAGGGCGAGTCCGCCGAACTCCGCCGCCGCCCGTTCGGCGGACTCCCCGCGGAGGTCCACCACGGCGACCGACGCGCCGGCGGCCGCCAACCGGGTTGCGGTGGCCAGCCCGATGCCCGAACCGCCTCCGGTCACCACTGCAATCTTGCCCTCCAACGGTCCCACGGCATCACCTTCGACCCTTCACTCGGACGGCGGCCACCGGCTGCGGCGCACCGGCGAACCGTCCCCGAAGCCCGGGATCGCTCGCCGAAGCCACCCTAACGGCACGCTGAGGCATACTGAGGGCCTGACCGGCACCGGGGACGAACCCGGGACCCGGTCGGCCCAACGATCATGAGACCGATCCCCGTCGCCTTCCACATCTGGTTCCTCGAGGTCCACACCTACGGGATCGGGTTGGCCCTGACCTTCTGGTTCGGGCTTCGGTACACCGAGCGCAGGCTCCGCGACCGTGGGTACCCGTGGCAGTGGGTCACCGGGATGTTCGTGTGGGTCATCGTCGCGGCCATCGTCGGCGCCCGGGCCATGCACGTGCTGGCGAACCTCTCCTACTACACGGCCAGCCCCTCACAGGTCTTCGCTATCTGGCAGGGCGGCCTCTCCTCGTTCGGGGGCCTCATGGCCGCCGTGCCGGTGGCGATCATCAGCACCCGGCGACGCTGCCCCGAGCTCCCGACCCTCCGCTTCGCCGACCTGATGGCCCCGGTGCTCATGGCCTGCTGGGCGATGGGACGACTCCTCGGGCCCCAGCTGATGGTCAACGGCGGGGGCCACCCCACGCACCAGTGGTTCGGGATGTACTACGCCGGGAGCCATCCGGACCAGAAGGTCCTGCCCGTACCGATCTTCCAGGCGATGGAGGACTTCTCGATCTTCGTGGTCCTCCTGCTCGTGGAGCGCTGGCTGCGATTGCGGACCCCGACCGTGGCGTCCGACGGCTCGCCGCTGACCCCGGCGACGGCACCGCAACCACCCGCCGGCATCGTGCTGGGAGTGGGTATGGTGCTGTGGGGCATCGAGCGATTCCTCGACGAGCACCTCTGGCTCGCCCAGGATGGGCACCTCGGATCGGTACTGGTCCAGATCGCCGGGGTCGGACTTGCGATCGTCGGCGTCCTGGTGCTGGCCACCCGCGTCGGACCCTACCGGCGGTGGCGCGACTCCCGGCCAGACCCGGTGGTGTCGGCCTCCGACGGAGTGACGGGCGAGGGGAGCGGTGCTACCCACCACGGGGACGAAGCCGCCCCCGTGGTGTCGGGCGGGTCGTCCGTCGGTGCACACCCCGCGGTCGAACCCGGCTCAGACGACCGGGACTGACGGACCGTGATCGGCGGCCGGCGGCCCGTCGTTCGACGAGGTCGTCGCCCGACGGCCTGCCCGAACCACACCGCGTGCGGCCACC
Source organism: Actinomycetes bacterium (assembly GCA_021826655.1). Next base: position 10,947 of record JAKAZC010000045.1, read on the forward strand.
GCCGCGACGATGACGACCGCCACCGCCGCGGGAGCCGCGCCGGGGAGTGCGGTGGCGAGCACGATCACCGAGAGCCCGGTCGTCGCGAGCACGGCCCGTTCGGCCCAGGGTAGGAGCGCGCCGAACTCCCGGTGGAAGGCGAGGAGCCCGGTCGGGGTGGTCACCCGTCGGGTGAGGGTCACCGCCAGTCCACGCACGAGGCCGAACGCGCCACCGACGGCGAGTGCCACCAGCGGGTCACCGGTGAGGGCGCCGAGCACGACGACCAGGTAGACGGCGGCCGTCGTGATGTAGGTGGCCACACCGGACCCGATCTGGAACCCGAACCCCGCGCCGTAGACCCAGGGGCGGTAGGCGTCGAGCCACCGCTCGTTCACCTGTCGGTAGTGCACGGGCACCCGCACCCCGACGAGCCCGGTGTCCGACGCCAGTGCGATCAGTGACGCCGCCAGTCCGACGGCGGCACCGGTCGCCGGTGTCCAGGCGACGGCGTCCACCACCGCCGCCGACACCGCGACGGCCGTGCCGAGCGCCAGTCCGCCGACGACCGCCCCCACGACGAACCACGTACAGGTCACCGCGTAGCGATGCCCCTTCGCCCGCTCGGCCAGCGGGGTGATCGTCGAGAGCATCGACAGCCCGCAGGGGGACCACGTCGACCGCACGGCGGCTGCGCTCGCAACCAGTAGGGCCAGCAGGGAGAAGGTCGTGGTCATGGGGCTCCTGGGGTGGTCGGGGCACGGGAGATCCGGTCGGTCAACTCGTCGGACGACGGGTCAGGCCGGCGACCCGAGGAAGGGGACGTCGAAGGCGAAGATGCCGCCGTCGGAGGCGACCATCCAGTAACCGGCCCCGGTCGGCGTCGAAGCCACTCCGACGATGGGGCGCTGCAGGTCGTGTCCCCCCATCGAGCCGTCGAAGGGGGCGTCACCGAATGCGAAGATGCCGCCGTCGGAGGCGACCATCCAGTAGCCCGCACCCGTCGGGGTCGCGGTCATGCCGACGATGGGCCGGTTGAGCGGGAGGCCGCCCATCGAGCCGTGGAAGGG
>JAKAZC010000046.1 GCA_021826655.1 Actinomycetes bacterium
GTCGAGGCGGGCGTGGTGTCCGACGGCTTGAGCACCATGGCGTTGCCCGCCGCGATGGCGGGCGCCCACTTCCACACCGCCATCATCATCGGGTAGTTCCACGGCGTGACGGCGGCGCACACACCGATCGGCTCCCGTCGGACCATCGAGGTGTGGTCGGCGAGGTACTCGCCGGCCGCCTTGCCCTCCAGGTGCCGGGCCGCACCGGCGAAGAACCGGATCTGGTCGACCATCGGGGGGATCTCCTCCGACAGGGTCACGGCCACCGGCTTGCCGGTGTTCGCACTCTCGACCGCGACGAGCTCCTCGGCTCGCGACTCGATGGCGTCGGCGATCCGGAAGAGGGCCAGGCTTCGCTCGGACGGAGTGGCGTCTCGCCAGCCGGGGAACGCGGCCGCGGCCGCGGTCATCGCCGCGTCCACGTCGTCGGCGTCGGACACCGGGGCCTCCGCGTAGACCTCGCCCGTGCTCGGGTCGACCAGCTCCGACGTGATCCCCGACCGGGTCCCGACGTGAGCGCCCCCTACGAAGTTCGACAGGCGCTCGGTGCTCACGTTGGTCCTCCCCGGAGGTGACTGGGCGGTGACGGTCGGCCCGTCGATGGTGGATGTGCAGGCGGGACCTGCCGATGGGGTGTCATCGTGTCCTATCGTGGCCCGTCTGACAAGTGTTTTCGGAAAATTCCTCGAGAACAACCACGGAAACCGCTTGTTTTTCCTTCAGATTCCACGTTAACTGTGCGTTGACTGCGAGAGCTGGCCAGGCTGGACGATGGCGAACCACGACCACGACGGAACCGGGGACACCCTGTCCGTCGTCAACGGAAAGGACCAGATGTGACCTCCACCGTTCCCTCGATCGCCGGGCTGCTCGACGACGTGAACAAGGCGATCGTCGAGCAGCTCCAGCAGGACGGGCGTCGCACCTACGGCTCGATCGCCGAAGCCGTCGGGCTGTCCGAGGCCGCCGTCCGCCAGCGCGTCCAGAAGATGCGCGACGCCGGCATCATGCAGATCGTGGCCGTCACCGACCCGCTGCAGGTCGGCTTCCGGAGCCAGGCCATGGTCGGGATCCGTGCCGACGGCGACGCCCGTGAGGTGGCGGACCGCCTGACCGAGGTCGACGACATCGACTACGTGGTCATGGTCACCGGCACCTTCGACATCCTCGTCGAGCTGGTGTGCGAGGACGAGGACCACATGCTGGACCTGCTGAACGGTGTGATCCGCCAGATCCCGGGCGTGCGCAGCACCGAGATGTTCATGTACCTGAAGTTGAAGAAGCAGACCTACACCTGGGGGACGCGATGACCGAGTACTCGAGCGACCAGCTGCAGGCGAGTGCCCACCGCCACCTGTGGATGCACTTCACCCGCATGTCGGGCGACCTTCCGGGTGCGGAGATCCCGGTGATCACCCACGGCGAGGGTGTCTGGGTCTACGACCAGCACGGAAAGCGCTACCTCGACGGCTTGTCGGGCCTGTTCACCAGTCAGCTCGGGCACGGCCGTATGGAGCTCGTCCAGGCGGGTGCCGAGCAGGCGGCCAGGCTCGCCTACTTCCCGGTCTGGAGCTACGCCCACCCGAAGGCGGTGGAGCTGGCCGAGAAGATCGCCAGCCTGGCGCCGGGTGACCTCAACCGCATCTTCTTCACGACCGGTGGGTCCGAGGCGGTCGAGTCGGCGTGGAAACTGGCCCGCCAGTACTTCAAGCTCATCGGCCAGCCTGAGCGCTACAAGGTGATCAGCCGCAACATCTCCTACCACGGGGCCACCATGGGCGCCCTGTCGATCACCGGTGTGACAGAGATCCGCACGCCGTTCGAGCCGCTGGTACCGGGTGCCTTCAAGGTCCCGAACACGAACTTCTACCGGGCACCGTACTTCGAGGACGACGAGGTGGCCTTCGGTCGGTGGGCGGCCGACGCCATCGAGCAGGCCATCCTGGCCGAGGACCCGGCGACGGTCGCTGCCGTGTTCCTCGAGCCGGTGCAGAACGCCGGGGGTTGCTTCCCTCCGCCCCCGGGCTACTTCCGGCGGGTCCGTGAGATCTGCGACCGCCACGGCGTCCTCCTCGTCTCCGACGAGGTGATCTGTGCCTGGGGACGGCTCGGGCACTTCTTCGGCGCCGAGCGCTACGACTACGAGCCGGACATGATCACCATGGCCAAGGGGCTCACCAGCGGCTACTCGCCCCTGGGCGCGCTGGCGGTGAGCGATCGCATCATCGAGCCCTTCCTCGCCGGGTCGAGCTTCCTGCACGGGATCACGTTCGCCGGGCACCCGGTGAGCGCCGCAGTGGCCCTGGCCAACATCGACGTGTTCGAGAAGGAGGGGATCCTGGACAACGTCCGCGAGCACGAGGCCGAGTTCAAGGCATCGCTCGACACGCTTCGGGACCTGCCCATCGTGGGCGACGTCAGGGGCGCGGGCTACTTCTACGGCATCGAGATGGTCAAGGACAAGGACACCAAGGAGACGTTCGACGACGACGAGGCCGAACGACTGCTCCGCGGGTACCTGTCCGGTGCCCTCTACGAGTCCGGCTTGATCTGCCGGGCCGACGACCGGGGTGACCCCGTCATCCAGCTCGCGCCGCCACTCACCTGCGGCCCCGAGGAGTTCGCCTATATCACCGAGCGCCTCCGCGCCGTCCTGACCGAGGCGTGGAAGCAGATCTGACACCCCCATCGGGCGAGGGCTACCGGCGCCTGTCGCTGTGGTGGGACGGGCTCGCGGGGCCACTGCGGGTCCGACCGGCCCTCGATGGCGACCTCACGGCGGATGTCGTGATCGTGGGCGGCGGTCTGACCGGGTTGTGGACCGCCTACTACCTGAGCGAAGCCGACCCGGGGCTGTCGATCGCGGTGATCGAGCGCGACGTTGCCGGATTCGGCGCGTCGGGGCGCAACGGCGGCTGGTGCTCCGCGCTGTTCAGCGTGTCAGAGGCGACCCTCGACAGACGCTGCGGTCCCGGTGCGGGTCGGTCCCAGCGGCTCGCCATGCAGGCCACCGTCCGCGAGGTCGGGCGGGTGGTCGCTGCCGAGGGCATCGAGTGCGGTTTCCACCGGGGTGGCACCGTGGTACTCGCCCGGACGCCGGCCCAGCTCGCACGCACCCACCAGGAGATCGCCGATGCCCGGGACCGTGGGGTCGGCCGGGAAGATCTGGCCTTCCTCGACCCCTCCCAGGCCCGGGACCGTGTCGGCGCCACCAGCGTGTTGGGCGGGACGTTCACGCCGCACTGTGCGGCGGTCGACCCGGCCCGACTGGTCCGGGGCCTGGCCGACGTCGTCGAGCGCCGCGGCGTCCGGATCGTCGAACGGACCGCCGTGACCTCGCTCGCCCCCGGGGTGGTATCCACAACGAGGGGTACGGTCCGGGCCCGGACCGTGGTCCGAGCCACCGAGGGCTACACCCGTACACTCGCCGGTCACGAACGGGACATCGTCCCCGTCTACTCGCTGATGATCGCCACCGAGCCGCTGGACGCGTCGTTCTGGTCCGGGCACGGACTGGCCGAGCGGGAGACTGTCGCCGACCGCCGCCACCTGGTCGTCTACGGCCAACGCACCGAGGACGGCCGCCTGGCCTTCGGTGGTCGCGGTGCCCCATACCACTTCGGCTCCACGATCCGGCCCGGATTCGACAGCGACGACGGCGTGCACGAGGGGCTGCGGCGCACGCTGGTCGAGCTGTTCCCGGCACTGTCCGGGGCGGCGATCACCCACCGATGGGGCGGGCCGCTCGGGATCGCCAGGGACTGGTTCTCGTCGGTGGGCATGGACCCCGTCACGCGGTTGGCATGGGCCGGCGGCTACGTCGGCGACGGACTCTCGACCACCAACCTGGCCGGGCGCACCCTGCGCGACCTCATCATCGGCGACACCACCGACCTGACCGCACTGCCCTGGGTGAACCACCGATCGCGCGCGTGGGAACGCGAACCACTCCGCTACCTCGGGATCAACGCCGGACTCCGCCTGGCCGGGTCAGCCGACCTGGCCGAGGGGAGGGCCGGTCGCGAGACCTGGCACGCCAAGGCCCTGGGAAGGCTCGTCGGGGGCTGACGCCCGTCAGTGCTCCCGCGGTACGCCGAAGGTGCCGTCGGTACGACCCGGGAAGATCCCCGCCACCTCGCGCACCGCAGACCGGGCGGCGTCCTCGCGACGCATCCCCGACACCTCGAGGGTGAGACGGATGCCGGCGCCATCCCCGCGGAACCGGCTGACCCGGTTGGCCGACCGGCACACCCCGTCGAGGAACCGGGCGGTCGGCTCGTCGAGCGGCCTCGGAATGGTCACGTCCACCTCGTAGTGCATGGGTCGGACCATAGCGAACACCTGTTCGCTTCTCCAACCCGGCTGCCGGTAGCATCGTCCCGTGGCGATCCCCCCGGAGACACCGTCGTGGGCCGACGGGCTCAACGGCGCCCAGCGACGCGCCGTGGACCACCGGGCCGGGCCCCTGCTCATCGCCGCCGGAGCCGGTACGGGCAAGACCCGCACCCTGGTCAGCCGGCTCGCACGCATGCTGGACGACGGGGTGCCGCCCGAGCGCGTGCTGCTGGTCACCTTCAGCCGCCGGGCGGCGGCCGAGCTCACCGCACGGGCCGGCCACCTCACCGACCCCCTGGTCGCCGGCAGGGTCGTCGCCGGGACCTTCCACGCAGTGGCCCACCGGGTCCTGAGCCGATTCGGCACCGGGCTGGGCCTGGCCGAGCGGTTCAGCGTCCTCGGGCCGGGCGATACCCGCGACCTGCTCGCACTCGTCCGGGCGCCGGTGGCCGCCGAGTCCCGGGGCCGCTTCCCCCGGACCGAGACGGTAGGGGCCGTCTACGGCCGCACGGTCAGCGGTCATCGGCCGCTCGAGGAGACCGTCGCCCGCCACTTCCCGTGGTGCCTCGACGACGTCGACGGACTCCGCACGATCTTCACCGGCTACACCGAGCGCAAGCGGGCACAGCACACGCTGGACCTCGAGGACCTCCTCCTCTACTGGCGTGCCGCCGTCCGCGACCCGGTGGTGGGCCCGGTGGTGGCCGGGCAGTTCGACCAGGTCCTGGTCGACGAGTACCAGGACACCAACCTGGTCCAGTCCGACATCGTTAGCGCGCTCGGTGCCCACGGGCTCGGGATCACGGTGGTCGGGGACGACGCCCAGGCCATCTACTCGTTCCGCTCGGCCACGGTTCGCAACATCCTCGACTTCCCCGACCAGTTCGCCGGCACCACGAGGATCGTATTGGCCCAGAACTACCGGTCCACCGGTCCGATCCTCGAGCTGGCCAACGCGGTGATCGCCGACACAGGCGACGGAGTCCGCACCCAACTGTGGAGCGAGGAGGCGGGCGGCACCCGGCCGTCGCTCGCCACCTGTCCCGACCAGCAGGCCCAGGCCACCGCGGTCGGGCAGGCCATCATCGACCACTGCGAGTCCGGGGTTCCCCTGCGCGACCAGGCCGTCCTCTTCCGCGCCGGACACCACAGCGACCTCCTGGAGGTCGAGCTGCGGCGGCGGCGGATCCCGTTCGTCAAGTACGGCGGCCTACGGTTCCTCGAGGCGGCCCACGTCCGGGACCTCCTCGCCACACTCCGCATCGTCCAGAACCCGTGGGACGAACTGGCCTGGATGCGGGTGCTCCGACTCGCCCGGGGTGCGGGGCCGGCCTCGGTCGAGCGCGTCCTCGCCACGATCGGGGTCCGGACCCCCGACCGGCGGGGACCCGATCCGCTGGACGTCTTCTGCACCGATCCCGCGGGATGCGGCGGTGCCCCGGGGGCTGCCGCCGACCTGACCGTGCTGGCCGACGCGCTCGATGCCGGCCGAGGGGGTGGGCTCCCGGTCGGGGTCCAGGTCGAGACCGTGGCCGCGGCACTCGACCCGATGATCCGGCACCGCTACGACCATCCGGAGCCACGCCTGGCCGATTTCGACGCGCTGGCCCGGGTCGCGGCCGGATCACCCACCACCGGCCAGTTCGTGGCCGACCTCACCCTCGACCCACCGACCTCGACCGGGGACCTGGCCGGCCCGCCGGCCCTCGACGACGACTGGCTGACGCTGTCCACGGTGCATTCGGCCAAGGGCGGCGAGTGGGGCGTCGTCCACCTCATCCATGTAGCCGACGGGGCCTTCCCCTCCGACATGGCCACCGGGGACGCAGACGGGATCGACGAGGAGCGGAGGCACTTCTACGTGGCGCTCACCCGGGCGAAGCACCACCTCCATCTCTACGCGCCGCTCCGCTACCACCATGGTGACCCGTCCGGCCGGACGGACCGGCACAGCTATGCCGTGCGCAGTCGGTTCCTGCCCCCGGCGGCGGACCCGCTGCTCGAGCTCCGGGTGGTCCGGGGCGTCGACGACGTCGACCTCCCGCCAGTCGACGTGCCGCTGTCGAGCATCGTCGACGCCGAACTCGGGAGCCTGTGGTAGGTCAGGCCTTGCCCGGCCGGGAGATCGTGGGATGGATCGTCCCCTGGGCGGCCAGCGAACCAGTGGTGCCGCCGCCCGGACCGCGCAGCAGCCAGGCCAGGCCGACGGCCAGGACGGCACCGAGCAACGGTCCGGCGACGTATACCCACCAGCTGGTGAGATCGGCCGACACGAACTCCGGTCCGAGGGTGCGGGCCGGGTTCATCGACGCACCGGAGACCGGGCTCGCCCACAGGCCGGCCAGGGCGATGTAGCTGCCGACGCCGAGCGCACCGAACAGGCCCACCTGCTGGGCCCCGGACGCCGTGCCGAGGATGACGCTGACCAGCCCGAGGGTGAGGACGACCTCCATCAAGAAGGCGTCGACCGGCCGGAATCCCGCGCCCGGATAGCTGGCGCCGTAAGAGGAGGAGACGTGCACGACGACCTGGAGAAGCCATGCGGCCAGCGCTGCGCCGCCGAACTGGACGACGAGGTAGGCCGGTACCCGTCGCCCGGGGAAGTCCCGCCGCAGCCAGAAGGCGATGCTCACCGCCGGATTCAGGTGGGCGCCGGAAACCTTGCCCATGAAGAGGATGACGGACATGACCATCAGCCCGGGCGCCGCCACGGCCGCCGCCCGACCGACCGAACCCGGAACGGCGTGGTCGATCATCGGTCCACCGGCCGCCACCAGCACCAGGAAGAACGTGCCCACCAATTCGGCGATCAGTCGACGCCACTCCTGGGAAGGGTCGTCGAAATTCCGGATCATCACGGCGAAGCGCTGTTCGGCCGTCGCCACCTGGGGCGTGGTGTCCGAGTGCCCCGGTGCCTCGGCGTCGGTGAAGTCCGGCCCGTGGACGGGTCCGTCGATCATGTCCGCATCCCGCCCGACGCTACCAACGGACGCGCCGGCGCACCTCCACCTCGCCGAACCAGGCGCGCCCGCTCTACGCTCATGTGCCGGTGCACGGGGCACCGAGCCGTTCCGTGGGGAGGCCAGCACATGTCCATCAAGGTGATCCAGTGGGCGACCGGGGGTGTCGGGCGGGCGGCTGTGGCCGGCATAGCTGCCCACCCGGAGCTCGAACTGGTCGGGTGCTGGGTGCACGGTCCGGACAAGGTGGGCGTCGATGTCGGCGAGCTGTGCGGCCTCGGGCCGCTCGGCGTCGCCGCCACCGACGACGTCGACGCGCTGCTCTCCCTTGGGGCCGACTGCGTCCTGTATTCGCCACTCATGGCCGACCCGCAACTGGTGGCCAGGATCCTGGCATCGGGGGCGAACGTGGTGACCCCACTCAATTGGTTCTTTGCCGGGGGACGTGACGAGTCGGCGATCGAAGCGGCGTGCGCCACCGGCGGCACCTCAGTCCACGGAACCGGCATCCACCCGGGTGGGATCACCGAGCGCTTCCCGCTCATGGTGTCCGCGCTCGCCCAGTCGATCACGCACGTCCGGGCCGAGGAGTTCTCCGACATCCGGACCTACGACGCGCCCGACGTCGTCGGCAACATCATGCTGTTCGGACGGACGCCCGAGGAGGCGCGGGCGTCGATGATGCCCGCCATCCTGGGTGACGGGTTCCAGCAGTCGATCGCCATGGTCGGCCACGCACTCGGGTTCGCCCTCGACCCCGACGTGACGATCTCCCACGAGGTAGCCGTGGCCACCGCCCCCATCGACTCGCCCATCGGACCCATCGCCCCCGGCCGGATCGCCGCCCAGAAGTTCCGGTGGGTGGCGACGGTAGATGGCGAGCCGGTGATCACCGTGGCCACCAATTGGTTCATGGGCCAGGAGCACCTCGACCCCCGCTGGACCTTCGGGCCAGAGGGCGAGCGGTTCGAGGTGGAGGTGACCGGCGACCCGTCGGCCAAGGTCACCTTCCACGGCTGGCACCCCGAGTCGATCGCCGCCGGCCTGGCCCGCAATCCCGGTGTCGTGGCCACGGCCACCCACTGCGTGAGCGCCATCCCGTCCGTCGTAGCGGCCGAACCTGGAATCCGGACCTACCTCGACCTCCCGGTCTACACGGGTCGGGCCGCCACGCACCTGCGCTGACGGGCCCGCCGTCGGCACCGGTCCCCTCGACGCCCGTCGGGTTGAGTAGGGTCCCCGGCCATGGAGATAGGCATCGCACTCCCAACCATGGCGACCGGCTTCACCCGGGCCACCTTCGTCGAGTGGTGCGCGGGGATCGACGAGGGTCCGTACTCCAGCATCTCGTCCGGTGAACGGATCACGTTCCACAACCCCGAACTGCTGGTGACGACCACGGCGGCCGCCGCACTGACCGAACGCGTGCGGGTCGTGACCAATATCACCGTGCTCCCGCTCCACCGGCCGGCGCTGATGGCCAAGCAATTGGCGACCCTCGACGTCCTAGCCGCCGGTCGGCTGGTGGTCGGCGTGGGCGTGGGCGGCCGCGAGCAGGACTACCGGGCACTCGGCGTGCCCTTCAAGGGCCGGCACGGCACACTCGATGCCGCGGTGGTCGAAGTACGCCGCCTGTGGGAGGGCGGACCCGCCTACGACGGCGGGCAACCCATCGGCCCCGCCCCGTTCACCACGGGAGGACCGCCGCTGTGGGCCGCGGCCATGGGCCCGAAATCGATGGCCCGCGCGGCACGGTGGGCCGACGGGGTCACCGGCTTCTCCATCGCGGCCGACCCGGACGAGATCGCCCGGGGCAATCGCCTGGCCCTCACCGCGTGGGAGGACGAGGGTCGCACCGAGCCTCCGAGGCTGGTCAGCGGGTCGTTCTACCTGTTGGGAGGTCCCGACGCCGACGTCGAGCTCACCCGCTTCGCCCGCGCCTACCTCGCCGTCTTCGGCGACCGTGCCGCCGACGCGCTGTCGCGGCAGGTGGCCATCCACTCCCCCGCCCGGCTGCTCGACACCCTGGCCGCGGCCGAGGCGGCCGGGTGCGACGAATTCATCCTGGTGCCGGGCACGGTCGATCCCGACTGCCTCGCCCGCACCACCGCCGCGCTGTCCGGCTGACGACGCTCCCCTCCCTCCGGACCGCGCCCCTAGATCGAGAAGTCCTCACCCCTCCATACGCCCGCTTCCGAGGGGCGGATCTCGTGGGAACGGACGCTGCCGTGCACCTCGTGCTCGAGCGCGTCCACCTGGCGCTGCAGGGCCCCGAGGGTCACGCCGACGAGGTCGGGAAGCAGCGCGTCCTCCACGTCGAGCCGGGCCGTGGCGCCCCGGGGTCGGCTCCGGGCGATCACCTGGCCGGGCACACCGACCACCACCGAGTCCGGCGGCACGTCGCGCACGACCACCGCATTGGCGCCGATCCTGCTTCCACTGCCGACGGTCACCGGCCCGAGTACCTTGGCGCCGGCGCCGATAGTGACCCGGTCCCCTACCGTGGGGTGGCGCTTGCCGGTCTCGAGGGCGGTTCCGCCGAGCGTGACGCCCTGGTAGATGGTGACGTCGGTCCCGATCTCCGAGGTCTCGCCGATGACGACGCCGGTGGCGTGGTCGATGAACAGACCCGGGCCGACGACCGCCGCCGGGTGGATGTCGACCCCTGTCCAGGCGCGGACCACGCCGGCCAGGACCCGCGCCCCCAACGGGTGCCCGGCCAGCCACAGCCGGTGGGCGACCCGGTGGGCCCACAGGGCATGGAGGCCCGGATAGCAGAGCGCCACCTCGACGGCCGTGCGGGCCGCCGGATCCCGTTCGCGGACGGTGGCGACGTCGCGCCGGAGTTCCCCGAGCACCTTCAGCCGCCGAGGCCCTCGAACAGGGCCGTGCTCAGGTAACGCTCGCCGAAGGACGGGATGACGACCACGACGAGTTTGCCGGCGTTCTCTTCCCGTCTGGCGACCTGGACGGCGGCCCAGGTTGCCGCCCCGGACGAGATCCCCACCAGGAGTCCCTCCTCGTGCGCCATGCGGTGCGCGGTGTCGAAGGCGTCCTGGTTCTCGACGGTGACGACCTCGTCGTAGACCGTGGTGTCGAGGATCGCCGGGATGAATCCGGCGCCGATCCCCTGGATCGGGTGGGGCCCCTTCACCCCGCCGGACAGCACGGGGGAGCCTGCCGGCTCGACGGCGACGACCTGCACCCCGGGCTTGAGCTCCTTCAGCCTCCGGCCGACACCGGTGATGGTGCCGCCGGTGCCCACCCCGGCAACCAGGATGTCGACCTGGCCGTCGGTATCGGCCCAGATCTCCTCGGCCGTCGTCAGCACGTGGATCTCGGGGTTGGCCGGGTTCTCGAACTGCTGGGGTACGAAGAAGTCGCCGTCACCCTTGGCGATCTCCTCGGCCTTGGCGATCGCCCCGCCCATGCCGTCGGGCCCGGGGGTGAGGACGAGTTCGGCGCCATAGCCACGCAACAGCATGCGGCGCTCGCGGCTCATGGTCTCGGGCATGGTGAAGATGCACCGGTACCCGCGGGCGGCGCACACCATGGCGAGGGCGATGCCGGTGTTCCCACTGGTCGGCTCCACCACCGTGGTGCCGGGTCGGAGCAGCCCGGCGGCCTCGGCGGCATCGATCATCGACACGGCGATGCGGTCCTTCACGCTGCCCGCCGGGTTGAAGAATTCGAGCTTGGCGGCGATGGACGCCCCTGCTCCGTCACCGACGTGACGCAGGCGTACCAGCGGCGTGCCGCCGACCAGCTGGGTGATGTCCTCCGCGATCCGCATGATGGGCCTCCTCGTTCGTGCGCCGCGCTCGGTGCCGGCCGCCGGGTACCACCTCGGTCGGTACCGAGATTCCTGACCCAACTTATCGGGCTTTCCCGCACGATCGGGCCCGTGCCTCCCCACCGTCGCCGGTCCGATCCCGTCGTGACCTCCGGCCCTGGTGGGCCGGGGGCGCCGACACGGACAATCGGTGGGTCAGCCATGCCCGAGGCAGTGGGAGGTGCCGGGATAGGTGTCGGTCCGTCCTGCGCACGACGCCACCCTCCGGGTGACGGCCACCTCCCCCGGCTTGGTCCACGACCTCCGGTGGTACGACGACGCTGCCTCGATCGTCCCGCTCCGGTGGCTGAGGGTCTGGCTACGTGGCACCGACGAACTGGTCCACCTCTCGATCCTCCAGGGCCCCCGGACGGTGTCGCCGCTCACCCTGGTCACCTGGCTGACGGAGACCGCGCCTGCAGCGCTCGCCGTGCACCTGGTCGGCACCGCGGCCGAGGCCGTGACCGCCGCCCGATCGTTCGCGTCCCGAGGGGGCGGGTCGGGGTCAGTCGCGGATGCGGGCCTGGGCGAGACGCATCTGACCACGCAGCACCAGCGCGCGCAGCTCGCGCCCGTCGATCCCCAGGTAGTCGCGAAGCGCACCCTCGTGGGCACGGTCCGGCTGCTGCGTGTCGGCGGTCCAGGCCAGGACCTCGGCCGGCGGTACGCCCATGGTGCGGGCGGCGTCGTCGGTGGTCTGCACCCGCTGCCGCATCACCTCGTTGAGCCTGTCACCGAGGGTGGGCGGGCGGGATCCGTGGGTGGTCCCACGGCGTCCGCGCTCGTCCCGTCGGTCG
>JAKAZC010000047.1 GCA_021826655.1 Actinomycetes bacterium
GGTGCTCGGCACGATCGCCTGCGCGCTCCTGCGGTCACTCGTGTCACCGGTGCTCCCCACCATCCAGCACGATCTGCACACGAATCAGAACACGGTCACCTGGGTGCTCACCGCGTTCCTCCTGTCCGCGTCGATCTTCACCCCGATCCTCGGCCGGGTCGGCGACATGGTCGGCAAGGAGCGGATGCTCGTCGTCACGCTCGCCGCCCTGGCCGTCGGCTCCGTCATCGCCGGACTGGCCCACTCCATCACCCTGCTGATCATCGCGCGGGCCGTCCAGGGGATCGGCGGCGCGGTGCTCCCGCTCTCCTTCGGCATCGTCCGGGACGAATTTCCCGAGGTCAAGGTGGCGGGGGCCGTCGGAATCGTCGCCGCCATGGCGGCCGTCGGGGGCGGTGCGGGCATCGTGCTGGCCGGTCCGATCGTCAGCAACCTGGACTACCACTGGCTCTTCTGGATCCCGATGGGCATCGCCGCCGTCGCCACCGTCTGCGCCTGGATCTTCGTCCCCGAGTCACCCGTCCGGACGCCGGGGAGGATCAGCTGGCTGGCCGCCGTGCTGCTGTCCGCGTGGTTGGTCGCGCTGCTGCTCGGCGTCAGCGAGGCCCCGGTCTGGGGATGGGGATCCGGTCGCGTCCTGGGCCTCATCGCGGCCGCCCTCGTCCTCATCGTGGCCTGGGTGGTCGTCGAACTCCGGGCGAAGGAGCCCCTCATCGACATGCAGATGATGCAGCGGCGGGCGGTGTGGACGAACAACCTCGTGGCCTTCATGTTCGGGATAGGCATGTACGCCGTCATCGGTTTCCTGCCCGAATTCGTCCAGACACCGAAGTCCACCGGCTACGGATTCGGGGCCAGCATCATCCAGTCCGGTCTGTTCCTGCTCCCCTTGACCGTGACCATGTTCATCGGCGGGCTGCTCAGCGGGCGGATCGCCGCAACCATCGGCTCCAAGTCCGCCGTGATCGCCGGTTCGATCGCCTCCACCACGGCTTACCTGCTCCTGGCCTACGCCCACCACGAGGCATGGGAGATCTACCTGGCGAGCACCCTCCTGGGCATCGGCCTGGGCCTGGCGTTCTCCGCCATGTCCAACCTCATCGTCCAGGCCGTACCCATGGCCCAGACCGGCGTGGCGAGTGGGATGAACGCCAACATCCGGACCATCGGTGGCGCCATCGGCGCCGCCGTCATGTCGAGCATCGTCGCCTCCCGGATCCTCACCGACGGCTATCCGGCCGAGGCGGACTACACCCGGGGCTTCCTCTTCCTGGCCGTCATGACCGTGGTGGCCGTGGTGGCCGCCCTCTTCATCCCGAAGGCCCCGGGCTCCGGCGCCGACCCCGACCTCGCCCACCACCTCGAACACGCGGAGCTGGCGGTGGTGCCCGGTGGCTCGATCGCCGAGTTCTGACCGGAGTGCTGCGGGGACCCGGGCTCGCCCGGATGCGACCCGGGATGGGGTGCCCGACGCACCGGGGTCGAACGGCCCCACGTCACCCGTGCAGTCCGACCTACGATCGGAGCGGGCGGGGCGGCAGCGACCGCTCCGCCCGGCAGACGAATCTGGAGCGACCATGACGGACGACACCGACGGCACCGAGATCTTCGAGCAGGGCGACGACGCCGTCGACGAGTCGTCCCGGCTCGACCCCGACTTCGAGGAGGTCCTCGAGATCGACCCCTCCCTGGACCCCCACCTCCAGGTCGACGACCGCGAGCTCGAGGAGGCGGGAGCCGAGCTCGACGACCCCGAGCAGCTGGCCGTACTGGACGGGATGATCGACGACCCGGACGGCGCCGGCGGACCCTCGACGCACACCCGCCAACGCGAGGACGACCCCGAGGGATGGGACCTCGACGCGCCACTGGCCACCGGACCCGTCGACGACACCGGCGAGGGCCTGACCGAGCGATGAGCCGGCGGGGCGTCGCCCGCTCCACCCGCCCGCCGACCACCCGGGACCCGAGGCGCAGCGGCTGTGGCAGGGTGGCCCGGACCGGGCGCTAGGGTGCGCGCATGCGCATCGCCCACCCCGAGCCGTTCGGCCCGCGGTGGCGCGGCCGGTGGATCTGGCACCAGCGCCCGACGATCCGGGCCGCCACCGCCACCCGCCCCGTCATCGACGGCCCGGTGGACACCGTCGCCCTGTTCCGCCGGGAGCTCGAGCTCGACGCCGACCCGGTGCGCGCCCGGTGCCGGCTGTGGGTCGACGGACGCTACGTCCTCACCGTCAACGGCGCCGAGGTGGCCCGTGGTCCCGTCCGCGCCGACCCGCGCCGGGCCCACTACGACGTGGTCGACCTGTCCGGCGCGCTTCGGGCCGGCGCCAACGTGTTCGGCCTGGTGGCCCGGCACTTCGGCGGGGCCACCTCGTGGTGGACCCCGGTTCCACCCACCTACTCGCTCGGCGCAGGCTGCGTCGTCGTCGACGCACTCGTCGACGACGAGTGGGTGGTGAGCGACCGGTCGTGGTCGTGTCACCCGGGGGATGCCTGGACGCCGGTCCCCATCCCCGGTGACGTCGCCTGCCTACCGCTCGAGTCGTTCGACGCGAGGCGCCTCCCGACCGGGTGGGACCGCCCCGGATTCGACGCCTCCGCCTGGCACCCGGCCACCGAGATCGTGCCGTTCCATACCGGTGGCAGCGGCGACCCCCGCCCGCCCAGCGAGCCGTTCGGCATGCTGCTGCCCCCCGTCCGGGACGGGTTCCCCGGCGGGGCGCGGCACCCCGCCGTCACCGTCGTGGGGTCGCCGGTCCGGGGCGCGTCACTCCGCGACGACCCGGTGTACCAGGTGCTCGGCGACGAGGCGGTGGGGCGGTCGGAAAGCGGCGACGACGGGGATGTGGGCGGGGGCGACGGGCCGGGCGGTGCCGGGGACCCCGTCACCCTGGCCGCGTTCGACCTGGGTCGCATCGCGGCGGGGACCGTCGTCCTCGACGTCGACGGGGCCCGCGAGGGCACCACGATCGACGTGGCCGCCGCCGAGCACCTGGACGCCGCCGGCCGGCTGATCCCCCTGGGCCAGCACGCCGGCTTCCGTTACGTGTGCCGGGGCGGGGGGCGCGAGCGGTTCGAGACGCTCGATGTCCTCGGGGCCCGCCACCTCCACGCCAGCGTGCGCACGGGCGGCGGGCCCGTCCCCGGGCTCTCCCTGGCCGTGCACGACCGCCACCGGCCACGTCCGGACGGCGCCGGCTTCGCCTGCTCGGACCCGCTGCTGGAGCAGGTGTACGCCACCGGGCTGCGCACCGTGGACCTCTGCGCCCTCGACGCCTATGTGGACTGCCCGACCCGGGAGCAGCGAGCCTGGACGGGCGACTCGGTGGTCCACCAGATGGTCGACCTGGTGGCCAACCCCGACTGGTCGATGGCCCGGTGGCACCCCCAGCTCGCCGCCTCGGCCCGGTCCGACGGGATGCTGGCCATGGCCCCCGCCTCGGACTTCTGGGTGGACGATCGCACGTTCGTGCCCGACTGGTCCCTCCACTGGGTCCGGTCGCTCCACAACCTCTACCGCTATACGGGCGACCGCGACCTGGTCGCCGAGCTGGCGCCGGTGGCCGAGCGCACCCTCCGGTGGTTCGAGACCTATCTGGGTCCCGACGGACTCCTCCACGACGTGTCGGGATGGGTCCTGCTCGACTGGGCCAGCGTCTACGCCGGCGGCACCTCGTCCACCCTCAACGCCCTGTGGGCACGCGCCCTCGAGGACCTCGCCGACCTTGCCGGCTGGCTCGGCAACGAAGGCACGGCCGCTTGGGCGCGGCATCGGTACGCCGGGGTGCGGGACGCCTTCGACACCTTCTACGACCCGGCCCGGTCCGTCTACGTCGACCACCTCGTCGACGGGGTGGTGCGTCCCGAGGCGGCCCAACACGGTGGCGCGGCCGCACTGGCGGCCGGACTGGTGCCCGACGAGCGGGTGGAGGCCGTGGTCGCCCGGCTGACCGAACGGGAGCGCCTGGTGCGCCACTCGTGGGTGATGGACACGGTGACCGCCGAGGGGGGCTCGACCGGCTTCGTCCATCTCGTCGCCGGGTACCCCGAACCCGACTGGGACACCGCTTCGCAGATGGTCGAGGCCGAGCCCTTCTTCCGCTACGTCCTCCACGACGGGCTGGCCCGGGCGGGACGGGCCGACCTGGTGGCCGGGCTGTGCCGTGACTGGGCGGTCTTCCTCGACGCCGGCGAGACGACATGGCCCGAGTGCTGGGTGGGCGGCACCCGCTGCCACGGGTGGTCGTCGACGCCCACCCGCGACCTGATCGTCCACACGCTCGGTATCACCCCGGCCGAACCCGGCTACGGCGCGGTGCGGGTCGCGCCCGCGTTGGGCGATCTCGACTGGGCCCGGGCCACCGTGCCCACGCCGCACGGGTGGGTCACGGTCGAGGCACGGGCCGACGGCACGGTCGAGGTGGACAGCCCGGTGCCGGTCGTGGGCCCCGGACCCCCTCCATGACCACCGCGGCGGTGGCGTCCTCAGTCGGTCGCCCCCGGGCCCGCCTCGACGCAGGTCGTGCCGGTGTAGATGGACGGCATGCACCGGTTGCAGTGGATGCACCTCCCGCCCTCGAGCGCTCCCCGCTCCCACCGTGCCACCAGGTCGGGCTCGCGCAACAGGGCCCGGGCCATGGCCACGAACGAGAACCCCTCGGCCAGGGCCGACTCCACGGTCTCGATCCGGTTGATGCCACCGAGCAGGATCAGCGGCAGGTCGAGGTCGGCCAGGAACCGACGGGCCTCGGGACGGAAGTAGGCCTCCTCGAACGGGTACTCCTTGAGGAACCGCCTACCGACCACCCGGAACCCGAGGCGCAGCGGCTGGGGCAGGGTGGCCCCGAACTCGGCCCGGGGTGCGTCGCCGCGGAACAGGTACATCGGATTGGACAACGAGCTGCCCCCGGTGAGCTCCAGGGCGTCGAGGTGGCCGTCGGCCTCGAGCATCCCGGCCACGTCGACGCTCTCGGGAAGGTCGAACCCACCGCGGACCCCGTCGGCCATGTTGAGCTTGGCGGTGACGGCGACGTCGGTGCCTGCGCCGTCGCGCACCGCGGCGACGACGTCCCGGGGGAACCGGGCACGGGCATCGAGCCGTCCTCCCCACCGGTCCGTCCTGCGGTTCAGCTTCGGGCTCAGGAACGAGCTCAGCAGGTAGTTGTGCCCGAGGTGGACCTCGATGCAGTCGAAGCCGGCGTCCACCGCCAACCGGGCGCCACGGCGGTAGTCCTCGGTGATCCGCTCGATATCGGCCCCGGTGGCAGCCCGGGTGAGCGACCCCGACGCCCCGAACCTCCGGGACGGCGACAGGGCGGGGGCCCGGTTCGACGTCGAGTTGGCCACCGGACCGGCGTGACCGATCTGCGCCGACGCCAGAGCGCCGGCCGCGTGCACCGCGTCGGTGAGCCGTGCCAGGCCCGGCAGCGACTCCTCGCCCAGCAGGACGCAGTGGCGGTCGGTACGCCCCTCGGGTGACACGGCCAGATAGGCGACGGTCGTCATGGCCGCCCCGCCCCGTGCGACACGCTCGTGGAAGGCGATCAGGTCGCCGGTGACCACGCCCCTGGGTGAGGCGCCCTCGAACGTGGCCGACTTGATGATCCGGTTCTTGAGCGTGAGGGGCCCGAGTCGGGCCGGGGCGAACACGGCGGGTGCGACCGAGCTGCTATCCGTCGTCACCGGATCACCGCCTCTCCACGAGGCCCGAGGCGCGGACGGCATCGAGCACGGCGTCGGCCAGCATCGGGTGGCAGACCACCAGGTCGGGGAGCCACGGATCGGGGCGGGCGTAGCGGAGGGGGGATCCGTCGATCCGCGAGCAGTGCAGACCGGTGGCGAGCGCCACCGCCACCGGAGCGCACGAGTCCCACTCGAACTGCCCGCCCGCGTGCACGTAGACCTCGGCCTCGCCGCGCACCACCGCCGAGATCTTGGCCCCGGCGGAGCCCATGGGCACCGTCTCGGCGCCCAGGCGCTCGGCCACGAACGGGACGAACTCGGGCGGCCGGGTGCGGCTCACCACCAGCCGCGGCCGGGGCGGTTGGGGGGGGAGCGGCGGCGGGCTGCCCGTTCCCAGCACCAGGTCGAGCCCGGGCAGCGCCACCGCGCCGACCACCGGCGCACCGTGGACGGCGAGGGCGACGTGCACCGCCCAGTCGGTGCGTCGTTCCGAGTACTCGCGGGTGCCGTCGAGCGGGTCGACGATCCACACCCGGCCCACATCGGTGGTGAGCGCCTCGCGCTGGTCGTCCTCCTCCGACCGCACCCGGTCGTTCGGGAACCGCTCGGCCAGCAGACCGACCAGCAGCTCGTGGGACACCCGGTCCCCCTCGGCCCCGAGCTCCTTGCCCTCGAGTCCGCCCCGTTGCAGCCCGGCCAGGAGACCGCCGGCCTGGCGGGCCAGCTCCGCTGCCGCCTGGTGGTCGCTCCTGCTGTAGCCGCTCGACAGCACGTCGTTGCGTTCGGTCACCACTCCCCCATCGCCCGTACCCCGGTCCGGTCGGACCCGGCCCGCCCGACAGTCTGCACGACGTCGAGGAGGTCCGGGCGCCTCCGCTCCCGGTCACCGAGAGCGGCACCCGCCGTCCGCCGCGCCACCCGACCCCGGCCGCGTGCCGGACCCGACCCCGGTCCCGCCCCTGGCTACGATCGGCCGGCATGCCCCCAGCCATGGACGTCGGCCAGCTCCAGGTATTCCTCGAAGGAGCCTTCCCGGGCCACCTTCCCTACACGGTGGAGGAGGTCACCGGGTCGGGGGTCCGCATGCGACTCACCGTCGACGGGTCGAACGTGCGGCCCGGCGGGACCGTGTCGGGCCCGTCGCTGATGGGGCTCGCCGACTGCACCGCCTGGCTGGCGGTCGTCGGGCAGATCGGACCCGTGGCCCTGGCGGTGACCACCAGCCTGCACATCGACTTCCTCCGCAAGCCCGCACTGGTCGACGTCGTCGCCGTCGGCACGCTGCTGAAACTCGGCGCTCGCCTCGGCGTCGTGGACGTCGCCCTGCACTCGGTGGCCGACGACGCATTGGTCGCCAAGGCCCAGGTGACCTACTCCATCCCGCCGCCCCGACCGGACCCGCTGCCCTGACGCGCTGACCTGCGGCGATCGGCGCGGACCGGTCCGGTACCCGCGGACATTGCGCCCACCACCGGTGCGTGCGAGCATCGTCGGGCGCATCCCGCGGGGATGCCGGGGGGAGACACCACCATGCACGATCTCGTCATCCAGGGCGGCACCGTCGTCGACGGCACCGGGGCGCCCGCACGCCGGGCGGACATCACCGTGAGCCGCGGCACCATCACCGGCGTGGGGAACCACCGGGGAGAGGCGGCCGCCCGCACCGTCGACGCCGACGGCCTGCTGGTCACCCCCGGGTGGGTCGACATCCACACCCACTACGACGGCCAGGCCACCTGGGACGACGTCCTGGCACCCAGCAGCTGGCACGGCGTCACCACCCTCGTCACCGGGAACTGCGGTGTCGGGTTCGCCCCGGCGCGGCCCGATCGCCACGAGTGGCTCATCGGACTGATGGAGGGCGTCGAGGACATCCCGGGATCCGCACTGTCCGAGGGCATGACGTGGGACTGGGAGACCTTCCCCGAGTACCTCGATGCCCTCGACCAGCGCCGCTGGACCGTCGACGTCGGCACCCAGATCGCCCACGGCGCCGTGCGTTCCTACGTGATGGGCGAGCGGGGTGCCCGCAACGAGCCGGCCACCCCGACCGACATCGCCGCCATGAAGCAGGTGGTCAAGGAGGCGATCGCCGCCGGCGCCCTCGGCTTCTCCACGTCGCGCACCATCGCCCACCTGGCGATCGACGGCGAGCCGGTCCCCGGCACCTACGCCGCCGAGGACGAGCTGTTCGGCATCGGGGCCGCGCTCGGCGAGCTCGGCACCGGCGTCTTCGAGCTGGCCCCGGCGGGCACGGCCGGCGAGGACATCGTGGCCCCCAAGCTCGAGGTCGACTGGATGCGCCGGCTGTCAGCCGCAATCCGACGACCGGTCACCTTCGCCCTCATCCAGGTCGACGCCGCACCCGACCTGTGGCGCGAGCTGATGGACGAGTCGCTGCGGGCGGTCGACGACGGCGCCGACCTGTGGCCGCAGGTCGCCGGACGGGGCCTCGGCCTTCTGTCCGGGCACTTCACCACCTACTGCCTCCTGGACCAGATCCCCGCCTACCAGCAGCTCAAGGCGAAGGGCCTGTCCCCCGACGAGCTGGTGGCGGCGCTCCGCACTGCCGAGGTGCGCGACGCCATCGAGTCGTGGGAGCCCGACCCGGTCGCCGCCGCGTCCATGGAGAAGGCGTTCCCCACCACCTACATCCTCGGCGATCCGCCCGACTACGAGCCGGGGCCGGAGCGGTCGCTGGCCGGGATGGCCGCGGCGTCGGGGCGGCCGGCGCTGTCCATCGCCTACGACGCCATGCTCGAGGACGACGGCCGCGGCCTGCTCTACGTCCCGATCCTCAACTACTCGAACGGTGACCTGCACGCCATCCGCGAAATGCTGCTCCACCCCCGGGCCGCCGCCGGGCTGGGCGACGGCGGGGCCCACTGCGGGATCATCTGCGACGCGTCCCAACCCACGTTCATGCTGACCCACTGGACCCGCGACCGGTCGCGCGGCGAGCGGCTGTCCCTCGAGTCGGTGGTCAAGTTGCAGACCCACGACACCGCCCGCCTGTACGGCCTCACCGACCGCGGCACCATCGAGGTCGGCGCCGTCGCCGACCTCAACGTCATCGACTACGACCGGCTCCAGCTGACCAACCCGAGGGTCGCCGACGACCTGCCCGCCGGGGGCAGGCGCCTGCTCCAGGGCGCCGTGGGCTACGTGGAGACGATCAAGTCCGGGGTGACGACGTTCGCGGAAGGGGTCGACACCGGCGCCCGGCCCGGTTCGCTGGTGCGCGGCGCCCGGTAGGCGGTCGGAGCTCCGGCGGCGGCACGCACGCGGTCAGCGCTCGACGGTGGTACCGCCGTCGCCGGATTCCATGTCGGCCACCACCTCGGCGTACTCCCGTTGCATCTGGCGGTAGACGCGGTGCTCGATCACGAAGGCGAGGAGCGGCACGAACCCGGCGGCCACCACCGCCAGGATGCGACCGATCCGCCAGTGGGCCCGGCGGGCCAGGTCCGCCGCCATCACCAGGTAGAGCAGGTAGAGGTATCCGTGGAACGTGCCCACCACCTCCACCACGACCTTCTGGTGCGCCGCGAACTGGAGGGGCATCCCGATGAGGACGAGCAGGAGGAGGCCGACGCCGACGACGAAGGCCATCACCCGGTAGCGCACCAGGGCACCGATGTCGTCCCACCGCACGAGTTTGGCCCACGTCGGTCGCCCGAGCTCCTCCAGCGGCGCGGGGCGGGTGGTCGCGGGATCCGTCATCTGTCGGTCACCACGGCGGCTCGGCGGCCAGATCGGCGAGGTAGCGGTTGTACTCGGCGAGCCGGGCGGCCTCCTCCTCGGTCTGCGAGGCGAACCGCTCCCCCCGGCCTCCGTGCTCGGGGTCGATGGGCGCGGACGCGGCGATCGCCACGTTCCGGGCGCGTCCCCCGCTCAGGGCCCATCCCGGCGGGCGTGCCTCGACGTCGGGGCCGAGGTCGGGGCCGGATACGGCCGTCCCGCCGACCGATCCACCGTTCGCCACGCGGTCGCCCGCCCAGAGCCGGGTGGCGCCCGCCGAGCGGGGGCGGCCCGGGACCCGTGCGACCTGGTCGTGGATCAGCTGCCACCACGTGTACACGGCGTAGAGCGCGAACGCCGGCCACAGGACGACGTAGGCCCAGCTCAGCGAGTTCCCGCTCACCGCACGGGTCCACTGCCACCTGGTGAGCCAGGCGAACAGGGGCAGCAGCACCAGCAGTGTGACGTGCATGCCGATGCACCGTGGCGAGAGGTAGCGACGCACGGCACCATCGTACCGGGGACCCCACCCACGTCCCGTTCGCGCCGCCGATCCATCCACCTCCGGCGGACGTCTGCTGTTTAGCCTGGCCGCAGACGCCGGTGGCGAGTTGCCGGCACGACCAGATCGCCCGACGAAAGGACCCCCCACCATGAACGAGCGCGTGCGGATCGGCATCGCGGAGGCGATCGGGACCATGATCCTCGTCATCGGGGGTCCCGGCACCGCCATCCTGGCCACGGGACGCTTCACCGGCACCCTGAGCTCGGTCGGCATCCTCGGTGTGGCCCTCGCGTTCGGCCTCAGCCTGCTGGTGGCCGCCTACGCCATCGGCTCGATCTCCGGCTGCCACATCAACCCGGCCGTCACCATCGGACTGTGGGTCATCGGCAAGACGGAGTCGGCGGTCCTCCCCTTCTACCTCGTGGGCCAATTCGTCGGCGGGATCGTCGGCGCCCTGGTCATCTACGTCATCGCCAGCTCCACCCGGGTGGCCTCGGCCACCGCCACCAACCTCGGCACGTTCAGCGCCAAGACCTCCGGGTTCGCGTCGAACGGCTACGGCATCCACTCGCCGGGCGGCTTCCCGTTGTCGGTGGTGGTACTGGCCGAGATCTTCTTCACCGCCGTCTTCGTGTTCATCATCGCCTCCACCAGCCGCAAGTCGATGCCGGTCGGCCAGACCGGCCTCACCGTCGGCCTCGCGCTGACCGTCATCCACCTCATCTCGATCCCGATCGACAACACGTCGGTCAACCCGGCCCGCAGCCTCGCCACCGCGGTCTTCCAGGGCAGCTGGGCGCTCGACCAGCTCTGGGTGTTCATCGTCTTCCCGGTCGTCGGCGGCATACTCGGAGCAGGCATCTGGCGTGCGCTGCGACCCGCATCGGACGAGGGGACCGAGGCGGAGTCCGAGTCCGTGGCCCCGTCCCCGTTCGGGCAGCACGAGTAGCCGTCACATCCCGGCCGTAGCCTGATGCCATGACCTCGACCGACCGACCCGCCACGCTCGTCCAGCCGGAGGTGGAGGTCCGCGTCTCCCGGCGGCGGAAGAAGACGGCGGGGGCCCACTGGGAGGGTGACCGGATCGTGATCGTGGTCCCGACCCACCTGCGGGGGGCCGAGCGCGAGGAGATGGTCGACCACCTCACCCGAAGGCTCATCCGCCACCGGCCCCATCTCCACGCCTCGGACGAGCAGCTCGCCACGCGTGCCCGCCGGCTCGGCCGTGCCTACCTGGACGGGATCGAGCCCTCCTCGATCCGCTGGGCCACCAACCAGACGAAGCGCTGGGGGTCGTGCACGCTGGGCACCCGGGAGATCCGGATCTCCTCCCGGCTACGGGTGGTGCCGACCTGGGTGCTCGACGCGGTCATCGTCCACGAGCTGGCCCACCTGCTGGAGCCCGGTCACACCGATCGCTTCCGGTCGCTCGAGGCCCGCTACCCCCGCCGTCGGGACGCCGATGTCTTCCTCGAGGGCTACGCCCTCGGCCTCCACATGGACGTGCCGACCGGACTGGCCGGACTGGCCGGACCGGCCGGACCGGGGGACTCGCACGACCTCGACCGGATCGAAGGCCCAGACGGCCCAGACGGCCCAGACGGACCAGACGGCACGGCGGCGACGGAGGCGGCCGGACGGGGTGGCCCCGACGGGAGTCCTCCGGCCACCTGAGCCGGCCCCGCCGCACCCCCGGCCCCCGTGCGACGGGGCCCGGGGTGGACTACAACAGGTGGGTGGCCATCCTCTTCGCTGCCCTCGCCGCCTTCACCAACGCCCTCACCTCGGTCC
>JAKAZC010000048.1 GCA_021826655.1 Actinomycetes bacterium
CGGTTGGTCGTCGAGGCCCCTTTCCGTGAGCGGCGGTGGTGGCTCTACGCGCTCGCCCTGTATCGGGACGGGCAGCGCCGCGACAGCTTGCAGGGCCTCGCCCGTGCCCGCCGGGTGCTGGTCGACCGCGTCGGTCTCGATCCCGGTCACGACCTGCGCGCCCTGGAGGCCCGCATCCTCGCCGACGACCCCACATTGATGGACAACCCCGTCGTGGCTCGTTCCGGTCCACTCGCGGAGCTCGGGCCCGGGGCGGCGCTCGTCGGACGCCCGGCGTTCGTCGGACGGTCAGCCGAGATGGCAGCGCTACAGGACGCCTGGCGCGACGTCACCTCGACGGCCGGACTTCGCGTCGTGGTCGTCCAAGGCGATGCCGGCGTCGGCAAGACCAGGTTGGCCATCGAGGCCGCTGTCGCAATGCACACGCAGGGGGCGGCGGTCATCATGGGCCACTGCAGCACGGTCGGACTGCCGTACCAGCCGATCGTCGAGGTCCTGACGCACGTCCTCAAGCACAATCCGGCGGTCCTCGACCGCCTCGGACCCCAGGTCGCTGCGCTGGGCCTCGTGCTCCCCGAGCTCGAGCACCGGTTTCCCGGCCCGGCCTGGGCGACGTCGCCCGGCGAGGACGGCCACAGCCGGCTGTTCCAGGTGGTCGGATCCGTCTTCGAGGAGATCGTGCGTGCTCCCACCGTGTGGGTCGTCGACGACCTGCAGTGGGCCACCGAGGACACCTTGGCACTGCTCGACCACCTGTTGGGCGTGCTCGACGCACGCCCCCTGCTCCTTGTCACCACCACCCGGGCGGCCGGCGGGGGCGTGGCCAGCACGCTCGCCGATTGGCAGCGCGCCTTCCGGGCGCAGTCCATCCCCCTCGGAGGGCTGGATGCGACCGACCTCGGCCGGATGATCGCCGAACTGGCTCCCTGGGTGGACGAGGGTGCCGCCGCGGCCGAGATCATGCGTCGCCGCACCGGGGGAAACGCGTTCTTTGCCACCGAGCTGTTGGCCGGAGCCAGAGTCGATGCCGATGTCGCCTTCGATCCCGAGCACATCCCCGTCTCGCTCCGGACGTGGATCGAGCGACGTCGCGACTCACTCGACGGCGTGGCCACCGACGTGCTCAATCTCGCCTCCGCCATCGGTCTCGACGTGGAGTTCGATCTCCTGCGGCGGTGCGCCGGACTCGGCGAAGTCGAGCTCATCGACGTGTGCGACATCCTGCTGCGGGAGCGCTTCGTCGAAGAGACCGGCACCGGACAGCTCCGCTTCGTCCACTCGCTGGTCCGCGACGCCATCTATGAATCGCTGTCGGGTATGCGCCGGCAATGGCTGCACCACAGCATCGGCGAGGCCCTGGAAGCCGGTCCAGGTGCTCCGGTCGACCTGCTTGCACACCACTTCGGCCATGCGGGTGCCCCCGATGATCGACGGGCCTTCCGCTATGCCATCCTCGCCGGACAGTCCGCGCTGGATCAGGGAGCCTGGGCGACCGCATCGGAGCTGGCCGGCCGAGCCTCATCGCGCTCGGCAAGCCCGGATCAGACCGCCGAGGCCCTCGTGCTGCGTGGCCGGGCCCAACGGGCCCTGGGGGAGACGTCGGCGGCTCGGGAGTCCCTCGAGGCGGCGATCGGCATCGCCCGGACGGAAGGTCTCGGGCGGCGTCTGGCCGAAGGGGTGCTGGCGCTCGTCGGTGGCGGCGGGCGCGGGGTCGCGGTGGAACTGAGCGACGCGGACCGTGCCCGGCTGCTGCGCGAGGCCCTGGCGGCCCTGGAGGACGGTGACGGCGCCGACCTCCTGGTCCGGTTGCTGAGCGAACTGGCACTGGCACTCCTGCTCACCGACAGGATCGCCGAGCGGGACGCTCTGGCCCGCCGAGCCGTTGACATCGCACGGCATCGGACCGATCGGTCGGATCTGTCGGGCGCGTTGCTCTCGCGCCGCCTCTTGCGGATGGATCCCGGCGACGTCCATGCACGCCTCGCCGACCTCGACGAGATCCTGGCCCTGCCTGCAGCCGTCCGCCCGACGGACGCCACGCTCGCCGCCCTCGCCGGCCGCCACGAAGACCTGCTGGTGCTGGGCAGGCGGGCGGAGGCCCGACTGGCGTTGCAGGCGCTGAGCGATCTCGCGGACGAGTTCGGCCACCCGTACTGGTCGTGGGTGGCGCGGACCTGGCAGACCCTGCAGGCGATCATCGACGGTCGGCTCGACGAGGCCGAGGCACTGGCGTTCGCTGCCTTGGACATCCAGCCGGATCATCCCGAGGCGTTGGCCTGTCTCGGCGTCAACCTGGTCGACATCCGCCTGTACCAGGGGCGGTCCGCCGAGGTGCTCGACCTGCTGGAAGGCGCTGCCCACGAGAACCCCCACATCCCGGCGTATCGCGCGGTACTCGCCCTGTGCTGCGTCGAGGCCGGCGACACCGAGCGCGCCGAGCCGGCCTACCGGACGTTCGCCGAAGATCACTTTGCGACGGTCCCCCTGGACACGAACCGCCTCCTCACGCTCAGTGTCTTGGCCCATGTCACTCCAGAGCTCGGAACCGAGTCCGAGCGATCGGCCCTGAAGGAGCTGCTCCTCCCGTGGGGCGGCCAGCAGTCGCTGCTCAACTGCTTCGCCGGCGGGGGCGCCTACTGGGGGCCGGTCACTCACGCCCTCGCCGTGCTGGAAGCGCCGGGACCGGCACGCGAGGCACTCCTCGGCGACGCCGAGCGATCGGCTGCGAGCTTCGAGGCGCCACTCGCGGCCGAGAGGATCACGCAGAGCCGCCGGCTCTCCGACCCGGTGGCCGGCTGACGGACCCCAGGTCGTCCGGCCTCTGGACGCTCGACCGGCTGATGCGACCGAGGCAGACGCTCTCCCGGGCGCGGGCACTCAGTCCGGTCGCCCGGAACGGGCCCACTCCCCCGGTGGCGTGATGCCCGCTCGCTCCACCGGGGGGGGCGGCACGGACGCCGGCGCCCACGACTCACACCCATGCGGGACGAGCGCGATGGCCTGTTCGGTGGCCCGCGGTCAGGCGATGGATCCCGAGCCGTCGTTCGGGGTCGGTGGATGCGGCGATGGCCTCAGGTGCCTCGAAGGCACGAGTGCGCCTACCGATGGTGACCTGTCGGAGGATCCCTCCTTCGACTGGTCGCCCTACGGCGTCTGCCGCAGACTTGGAGGTGCGCCCGATCAACGCAGCAGCGGTGTCCAGTGTGGATCGGGGCACCGGGACGAATCCGGACCAGTCGATCCGTTCCGGCGTCGGCCCGGATCGTGCCGAGTTGCTCTCGCCACCGCTCTTCGAGGGCAGCGCCTCGTTCCTCGAACGTGGTGGCGTCGGCGACGGAGCGGGTGCATGCCCCGGCGACCTGACCGATCCACTCGTTGACTCCCTCGACCGCCCTCGGCGACGCGGGTGATCCGACGGACCGGAAGCTCGCAGGCCCGTCGATGGCGCTCTGCGCCCAGGTCGCGAGTACGGGCGAGACGTGCTGGAGGACGCGGACGGCCAGTCCCCTCCGGCGGAGGATGAGGCGGACGAGCCCGCCCGGTCCGGCCGTTTCCGTCGACCCACGGGTGGACGGTCTCGAACCGGGCATGTGCGATGGCCGCCTGGGCCACGTCGGGAAGATCGTCGGGGCTCGAGAAGGCGCGGGGGTCCGCCATCAACTCCTCGACGTACTCGTGAGGGGGTGGGACGAACGCAGCGGCACACGGGTTGCAGCCGCTTCCCCCGATCCGATTCCACTCCTCCCGACGCCGTCCTCCCCACTCCTCCGTCCAGCTCGCCTCATCGAGCCCCCAGGGGGCGGGACCCCCGAGGCCTGCCTGCACGATGTGGGGTCGTCAGGGGACGAACAGGCCACCGTCCGCGCCGACCAGGTAGTAGCCGGCGGCATCGGGGGTCGACGCCGCCCCGACGATCGGCCGGTCGAGCGTGTCGTTGCCGAGCGACCCGAGGAACGGGGCATC
Organism: Actinomycetes bacterium; assembly: GCA_021826655.1. The sequence goes on from JAKAZC010000048.1 coordinate 3,964, forward strand.
GAAGGCGAACACCCCGCCGTCGGCGGCCACCAGCGTGTAGCCACCGGTCGCCGGGTCGGACAGGGCGCCCACGATCGGCCGGTTGAGGGCGATGCCCCCGAGGGACCCGTGGAACGCCGCGTCACCGAAGGCGAACACCCCGCCGTCAGCGGCGACGAGGAGGTAGCCGTGTCCGGACGCAGTGGCCACGACTGCGACGGCCGGCCGGTCGAGCGGGCTGCCGGCCAGCGACCCGAGGTAGGGCGCATCGAAGGCGAACACGCCGCCGTCGGCGGCGACCAACCAGTAGCCGCCCGTCACCGGGTCGAGCGCAGCTGCGACGATCGGCCGGTTGAGGGCGATGCCCCCGAGGGACCCGTGGAACGCCGCGTCACCGAAGGTGAACACCCCGCCGTCAGCACCGACGAGGAGGTAGCCGCCGCCGTCGGCCGTGGCGATCATCGCCACGATCGGGGCGTCGAGCGTCTGGCTGACGGACCCGAGCGACGGGGCGCCGAAGGCGTGGACACCGCCCGCGGCATCCACCAGCCAGTAGCCAGCGGTGGCCCGGTCGACCGCCATGGCGACGAACGGCCTGGTGTCACCGCTGGTGGCGGCCGACCCCTGGAACGTGCCGTCGTTGGTGGCCGGCGTCGGGGTGCCGGCCGGCGGGGGGGTGCCGGCCGGCGGAGGGGGCACCGGCGGGGTCGTCACCTGCTCGGTGGCGGTCCCCTGTGAGCCGGTGAAGTTGGTGTCGCCACCGTAGGAGGCGGTGACGGTGTCGGTGCCGACCGGAGCGGCGGCGGAGGTGCAGGTGGCCGACGTTCCCGAGAGCGGGGCCTGGCACAAGGTGGTGGTGCCGGTCGTGAACGCGACCGTCCCGGTGGGCGACGCCGCCCCGGAGGCCGGCATGACCGTGGCCTGATAGGTGACCGGGCTGCCCTGCGCGATGGTCGACGGAGTGGCGGACGCCGTGGTCGTCGTGGCGACCGCCGTCGGGGCGGAGACCGTGACCGAGGTGCTCCCAGAGCTCGCCGCATTGGCGCTGTCCCCGCTGTAGGCCGCCTGGACCGGGTCGGTCCCCCGGGGCAACCCACTCGTGGGCAGTGTTGCCGTGGCGGTGGTCGGGTCGACCGGCGCGGTCCCGAGCGACGTCCCCCCGGACGTGAAGGTGACGGTGCCGGTCGGGTTGGCCCCGGCGACCGTCGCCGTCAGCGTGGTCGATTGCCCCGGCGACACGGTGGCCGGAGTGGCACCGGCGGTCAGTGTCGTCGGTGCCGGGGCCGCCGCCAGCGGGCAGTCGAGGGTGAGGACCAGTCCGGTCGCCGGCGGGGGGACCGTCTCGGTCAGGGTCGACGCCGCGGTCTGCGTGCATCCGGTGGCCGCGGCCGAGATCTGGTAGGTGCCGGCCAAGGTGTCCCACCCGAAGCTGCCGTCCGCCCCCGTGGTCTGGGGGTTGATGCGGTCGGCCGGGGACATGACGTCACTGCCGTTCGGCACCACGGCGAACGTAGAGGTCGAAGGGTCCTGCTGGGACAGGGTCACCGTGGCACCGGCCACCGGCACGGTCGCACCCCCCGCCGTGGTGGTCTCGACCGTGCCGCTCGGGTCGACGAAGATGCCGCCGATCGGGACGGACCCACCATTGGCGATGATGTTGGGGTCCTGGCCCCCGCACTGCGAGGGCTGCACCACCCGCTCGTCGCAGGCCACCAGCGGCACCGGCAGGGTGGCCGGCCGGCCCGAGCTGTTGGTCACCGGCACGTCCAGCGTGGCGTAGTAGTAGCCCTGCGGTGGGTTGGCCAGGGTGGCCGGCGGGGTCCAGGTGACCCCCAGGTCGCAGGTGGCGGCCGGGCCGGGGTTGGACGCGCTGACCTGCACGATGGTCGACTGCGGCGCACAGGCCGGGGGGCTGACGGAGAAGGTGCCGGCGTCGGTCCCCGACAGGGTCGGGGCGCCGACGGTGTGGTCGACGCCGTTGTCGGTGGCCACGATCGGCACCTGCTGGGCGGTGGCGCCGTTGGTGAAGATGACCGGCACGGTGCCGCCGACGGCCACCCCGGTCGGGGGCACCGGCACCGAAAAGCTGGTGACGACCATCTGCACCGGCCCGTGGATCGGTGCGAGCGGGGGCACGGTCAAGGTCACGCCGTTGGGACCCACCACCAGCCCGATGGGCACGACCTGGCCGGCGTCGGGCCCGGACGTGACGGTGGTCGTACCGCCGGCGTCGACGGTGACCGAGGCGGCCTTGCCGGTGACGCTGTTGGTCCCCGACAGTACCAACGTCTCCACCGTCGTCACCTCACCGGCGGGGAAGAAGCTGGCGGGGATGGTGAGCTGGAAGGGCTGTTGCCAGTTGACCACCGCCGAACCGGAGGACTCGTTGCCGAACTTGGGACTGAGAACGCTCACGCCGCTCGGCAGTCCCGGGCCCGGCTGGAGCTCGGCGTCGGCGCCGCTCGTACCGCCCGCACCGACGGTGACCGGGGCGGAGGTCTCCTGGGCCAGGTTCTGGCCGGCCGGGGAGAACGCCGTCACCACGTAGGTCTCGCCGATCGGCACGTCGACGGTGTAGGTGCCGTCGGTGGCGGTGCCTGTCGCGTCGCTCACGCAGAAGGTGCCGTCCGTGGCGCACGCCTGGATCGGCGCGCCGCTCACGGGGACCGGGGTGGGAGTGGCGAAGGCGGTGACGGTGCCGCTCAGCGGTGCGGTCGGCGCGCTCAGGTCGAGGTCATCGACGACGCCCGCGGTCTCGCCCGAATTGGCTCCTACGGCGAGGCACGAGGTGGTCGACTGGCAGGTGACGCCCCTCAGGGAGTTGGTGGCCAGGTCCACATAGGCCGTGCCGCTCAGCGGCGCGCCGGGCGAGAAGGCGACGGCCTCCCCTCCACCGGGAGTACTGCCGTTCGTGCCGGAGGCCACGCAGAAGGTACTGCTCGGGCACGAGACGGCTAGGAAATCTCCGGCGCCGGGGGTGAAGAAGGGGGTGCCGGGGGTGCCATCGGTGACCTCGGACGCGAAGCCTTGGCTCGTGAGCCCGCTGCCGCCGGCGCCGACCACGAGGCAGGTGGTCGTCCCGGGCAGGCAGGTGACGGCACTGATCCCGCCGGAGGAGCCGACGGCGAAGGGGACGGTCTGAGTGGTCCCCGGCGTGCCGCTGGCCAGCACTGCCACCTGGCCGGCGGCGTCCATGACGCAGTAGGACACGGACGAGCAGCCGATGGCGTAGAACCCGGAGACGCTGCTGTCGGTCTGGGCCGCCCCGGGTGTACCCGCCGGCCCGGGGATCGACACGTAGGCGCCCCCGGTAGCGGCCGACCCGTTAAAGCCCTGCCCGACTGCGTAGCACTGTGACGCCGTCGGGCAGGCTACGGCGTAGAGGTTGGCGGTCCCGGGCACGGTCTCGGGGGCGGCACCGAAAGGCTGGGCTGCGGTCAGATCGACGGGGATGAGTGCGCCGACGGAGCCGGGGACTAGTGCGGTCCCGGCGATCAGGCATGTCGTGGCCGTCGGGCACGCAATGGTGTTGCCCTGGTCAAAACTGCCGAAGCTCGAGTTGAGCGCCGTGACCTGGCCCGGCACGCCGTTGGTGATGACCACTGCGTCGTCCTCTCCGTTGGTGAGGTTGTAGCCGACGGCGACGCACTCCGTGGCGGTTGGGCAGGCGATCGCGTCGATGCTCGACGTCCCGGGCACAGGGTTGTTGATCGGCGTCGCGCCGGCGACCGGAGCGGCGACGACGCCGACCGCGACCCCGGCCGCGCCGAGCAGTCCGACGACCAGCGCCACCGCACACACCGGCCGCCACCAACGGTTCAATCGTGCACTGTTCACAGGTTCTGCCCCTTGATGCGTGGATGGATGCTGGCACTTCGAGCGGTGGTGCCGACGGCGGCCGCGCCGTCCGCGCCGGCCGAGGAGCGAGGCATGCAGGGCTGATCTGCCGGGGTGACGACAGAGCCACTGGCCATGTCCCCGACTCGAACTCGTGACCGCTCTCGCATGACAGGTCCCTCTCGATCGGCCGACATCGGAATCCTACGAGTGACGTCCGGATCGTGCGAGGAAAGCGGTAACAGGGCGGTAACAGGATGCCCCCGTCGTCCGACTCGCCGAAGCACAAGGCAGAGGCGACCAAGACCCGAGCGGCACTACAGGCCGAGGCGAAGGCGAAACGAAGAGACGATGTGGAGCGCAACTGGGGGAAGGAGCCCGGTGCACTGGGGGCGAACCTGGCGATGCGGCCCGATCCCGACGAGATCGTCGACCATGAGCCGACGAGCTGCGGTTCCTGTGGCAACGACCTCTCCGATACGCCGATCGAGGGAATCGAGCGCCGTCAGGTGTTCGATACGCCGGCCCCGGTCGTCTCTTGCACCGAACACCGGGCGGTGACCAGACGCTGCACGTGCGGGGCGATCATCGAACTTGCGGCACCTGGGCGAACCGCGACTGACCGGTCACTGACGTCGTGGCAACCGCCGCTCACCTGGCAAGGCAAAACGCACCGGTCGTCACGAGAAAGGCCAGGCCAGACCGTGACCTGGCTGTTTGCAGATTAGGGATCAAATCGGTAGCCCATCCCTGGCTCGGTGATGAAGTGTCGGGGCCGTGAATGGTCGACCTCGAGTTTGCGGCGGACCCGAGCCATGAGGACCCTCAAATACTCCGTCTCGGTGCTGAACTCGGGGCCCCACACATCGTGGAGGAGCTGTCGTCGAGACACCAGTCGGCCCGGATTCCGTACCAGCACCTCGACGATTTCCCACTCCTTGGGAGTGAGGTGGACTTCGGAGCCGTCTCGGACCACCCGTTTCGCGTCGAGGTCGACCGCGAACCCCTCGGCTTCGACGTGCGCGCCCTGGTCGGCTCCCGGGGCTCGTCGCAGGGCGGCCCGAAGGCGGGCCAGAAGCTCATCCATACCGAACGGCTTGGTCACGTAGTCGTCGGCGCCGACATCGAGGGCTTCGACCTTGCTCATCGACTGATGCCGGGCCGAAAGCACGATGATGGGGACCTGGCTCCACTTGCGCATGCCTTGGATCACCTGGAACCCATCGATGCCGGGCAGCCCGAGGTCGAGCAGGACAACGTCGGGATGCCAGTGGGCGAACATGTTCAGCCCCTCTTCACCGGTCGAGGCGGAGGCGATGTCGTAGCCGCGCGCGCCGAGACTGATGGTCATCGCCCGCAGGAGCGACGGGTCGTCGTCGACGACCAACACACGGGCACCTCGCTCCTTGGCCCCGGCCCCAGCCCCAGCCCCAGCCCCAGCCCCAGAGTCCAACGTGCCACTTCCGGCGGACGTTCCGGGAAGAGCAGGCCCGTTGGTCGGATCCGTCATGAGGCGGCTCCGACATCCTTCGATTCGTCGCCGCGTCGTCCGCCCATGTCGAGGTCGTCAACGTCGACGTCGAGATCGGCGTCAATAATGGACGGGGTGCGGTCGACGGGTGCCGGCAGCCGGATCACCAGTGTGCAGCCCCCCCCGGGCGTGTCCTCGAGGTCGAGTTCGCCGCCCACCGCTTCGGTGAACCCTCGGGAGACGGCAAGTCCGAGCCCAACCCCGGTCCGGTTCTCGGAGTCCCCCAGCCGCTGGAACGGCAGGAACACCCGGTCCCGGTCGCTCGCCCGGATCCCCGGACCGTGGTCCACGACCCGGATGTCGACACGGCCCGCCACGTCACCCGCCTCGACCCGCACCTCGCGGCCCGCGCCGTGGAGGAGTGCGTTGTCGATGAGATTGGCCACCACCCGCTCGAGCAGAACCGGGTCGGTCCCGATCAGCGGGAGATCGTCATCGATGTCAACCGTGACCTCACGGCCCCTGGGACCGAGACTGGCCAGTGCCGCGTCCACCAGCTCACCGACCGCGGTGATCCGTCGGTGCACGTCCATCGCTCCGGACTCGAGCCGGCTCATGTCGAGCAGGTTCTCGACCAGCACACTCAGCCGGTCCGCCTCATCATCGATGGTGCGAAGAAGGATCCCTGTGTCGACGGGCCCGAAGTCCAGTTGGTCCGAAAGCAGGCTGGACGATGCCGCCTTGATCGAGGCGAGCGGCGTGCGCAGGTCGTGGCTGACGGCGGCAAGTAGCGCCGAGCGCAGTTGGTTGGCCCGTACCAGCGAGTCGGCCTCCGCCACCTCGACGTGGAGCCGGTCGCTCTCCAGGGCGGTCGCCAGCTGGGCGGCGAACGCGGCCAACACGTCGCGGTCTTCGGCGGTTAGACCCGGGCCCACGAGCACCAGCACCTCCGGGCCGGTCAGGGGGAATGTGAGCGAACCCGCCTCGGGGGACGTCGGTGGGGCCTGACCGGTAGCGGCGACGATCGTCCAGACGGTCGGCTCGGCCTTGGGTTCAGTGCGCAGAATGGCCGCCGCCTGCTGATGGAAGGCGGCGACGAGCTCTTCCAGCAGGCTCGGCAGCGGGTTACCTTCGGGCGACACCAAGCGGCCCGCCACCCGGGCCAGCATCCGGGCGTCCGACCGGGCCTGCACGGCTGCCGCAGTGCGCCGGGCCGCCAGGTCGACCAGCACGCTGACCACCCCCGCTGTCACCAAGAACATGACCAGGGCAAGGATGTCCCGGGCATCGGCGATGGTGAACGTGTGGACCGGGGGCGCGAAGTAGTAGTTGGACAGGAGGAATCCAGCGGCGGCGGCCAGTACTCCTGGCCATACCCCGCCGGTGGCAGCCACTGCCACTACGAGTACCAGGTAGGAGCTGAGCGCCGCGGCCAGGTCTGCATGGGAGCCGGCCGACGTGAGTACCACCGTGAGTAGGGGGAAGCCGACGAGACCGATGATCACCGCAGCGGCCCGGCGCCGCACCGACAGTGGCGAGAGCAGGCGTCGCCGATTGCGTCGGGGGGAGGACCAGCTGGCCGCCGAACCGACCGGACTTTCATCGGCCCCGCCCTCGGAATGCGCCGATTCCGTGGCGATGACGTGGACATCGAGGTCCCCGCCCGCAGCGCGGATCACCGAGTTGATGACCGACCCGCGGACGAACTCGGCCACCCGGCTCCGGTGGGTGGCGCCGAGCACGAGTTGGGTGGCGTTCTCAGCCCGGGCGACCTGCACCAGAGCTGGCGCCACGTCTGCCCCGACCACTTCCACGTAGCGTCCGCCGAGGTCGTCGAGGAGCGCACGATTGCGGCGGAGCCCCTCGGGAGCCGACCCGGACAGCCCGTCGTCGGTCCGAACATGGACCCCCACGAGCTCAGCCTTGGTCCGCATGGCCATGCGGGCTGCCCGGCGCACCAGTACGGCACTGCCGGGCGCGCCGGTCAGCGACACGACAACCCGCTCCTTGGTCTCCCACGCCCCGGCGATGTCGTGGCGCTCCCGGTAGTCGTGGAGCTCCTCATCGACGCGGTCGGCGACCCACAGCAGGGCGAGCTCGCGCAGCGCGGTGAGGTTCCCGACCCGGAAGTAGTTGGCGAGCGCAGCGTCGACCCGACCCGGGGGATAGACGTTGCCGTGGGCGAGCCGCCGACGGAGTGCCTCAGGGGCCATATCGACGAGCTCGATCTGGTCGGCGGCACGCACCACCGGGTCCGGCACCGTCTCCTGCTGGCCCACCCCGGTGATGCGCTCGACGACGTCGTTGAGCGACTCGAGGTGCTGGAGGTTGACGGTGGAG
>JAKAZC010000049.1 GCA_021826655.1 Actinomycetes bacterium
CTACGTGGGAGTGTCCTGGTCGACTGGTGAGGAGTTCGATTCGTCGTGGAACCGGGCGGAACTGTTCAGCTTCCCGCTGGGAGCGGGACACGTGATCCAGGGGTGGGACCAAGGGGTGGCCGGCATGTTGGTAGGTGGGCGCCGACGGATCACGATTCCGCCCGAGCTCGGTTACGGCCGTCGGGGTGCCGGTGGGGTCATCGCTCCGGACGAGACGCTCGTCTTCGTGGTCGACCTCTTCGGAGTCGGCTGACAGTCAACTGTCCACTGTCCACTGCTGACGGTCAGCGGAAGAGGTCGCCGGCAGGGTCTCGGACGATCTCGGCGACCACCGAGCCGCGGCGCAGCCAGGAGGAGTCCACCCCGCGCACCACGGCGGCGGGGACCGACCGGCTCTTCCCCATGACGAGCTCGGCGGCTCCCGCCACCTCGTCGGCGACGCACACCTCGGTGGCCTCGAGCACCCGCCCGGTTGCATCCGGCGTGCCGCGCAGGTCCACAATCCCGGCGATCCCGGCGATCCCGATGGCCACGTCCGTGACGCCGTTGCGCCAGGCGCGCCCGAAGGTGTCCGAGATCACGACAGCCAACTCGACCCCGAGCCTGTGGCCCAGCGCCTCGCGGATCTTCCTGGCCGACCGGTCCGGGTCGACGGGAAGGAGCGCGGCCGTGCCGGCCTCGACATTGGACAGGTCGACACCGGCGTTGGCACAGACGAACCCGTGGCGAGTCTCGGAGATCAGCAGGTCGCCCCGCCGGCGGAGGACGCGGACCGACTCAGACTGAACGAGCGATCGTTTTGCGCCGGGGTCGTCGGGGTCGACGTCGACGATCCGGCCCTCCGCTTTGGACACCACCTTCTGGGTGACCACCAGCACGTCGCCATCGGTCACCCATGGCGCGACAGACCCGTGGTCCCGGGCCGACATCAGGGCTGAGGCCAGGACGGCGGCGAGGTCGTCGCCGGGCCGGATCTCGCCCACGCCGGTGACCGGCGTGACGGTCAGACTGCCCAGCGGGAGCGGGCCGGGGGCAACCCGTACCCGATCAGCCACGGGCGTCGAGGACGACTCGGGCCAGCGCGGCCGAACGGGTCAGATCGGACATGATCGCCGGGGCCACCACACAGCGCACGCCTTCCGCCTCGACGGCGGGGGCGAGGGCGGCATCGGCCTCGTCGACCACCAGGGTGGACACCCACGGCGCATACCAGCGGGCCACGCCCGCGACCGAGGACTCACCGCCCAGCTCGACCAGGAGCCGTGCCGCCGGGCCCTTCACTGCGGCGCCGGCGACGATGGGCGAGACGGCCACCGCGGCGTCGCGGCGGGCCGCGAGTGCCTCCGCCACCCCGGGTACGGCGAGTACGGGGTCGATCGAGACCACGGGGTTGGACGGGCACACCACGACGGTGTCGGCGGCCGCGATCGCCTCGAGGACCCCCGGTGCCGGTCGGGCGTCCGCGGCCCCGGCGAACCGCACCCGTTCGACGGCCACGTCGTGGCGGAGCTTCACGAAGTACTCCTGGAAGCCGACCTCCGCGCCGCCGGCGAGCTGCAGTCGGGTGCGCAACGGGTCGTCGGTCACCGGGACGAGCCGGACACCTACGCCGAACCGGTCGGCCAATTCGGCGGTGACCGTGCCGAGGGCGGCGCCCTCGGACAGGCGCTGGGTCCGGTACAGGTGGGTGGCGAGGTCGCGGTCGCCCAGATTGAACCACGTCGTCCCGCCGAGTCGCTCGAGCGCCTCCATCACCCGCCAGGACTCCCCGGCCAGACCCCAGCCGGTCTCGGTGTTGATGGCGTCGGCCAGCGTGTAGAGCACCGTGTCGAGGTCGGGTGAGATGTGGAGCCCGTGGAGGTCGGTGTCGTCACCCACGTTAACCACGGCCGTGATGTCGCGAGGCTCCACCACCTCGGCCATCCCGCGCAACAGTCGGGCCGCACCCACGCCACCGGCCAGGGCGGCGATCACCGTGTGGATCCGTGGCGACGGGTAGCGGTTGCCATCGGCGCAGGCTACCCGGACCCGCGGGGACCACGGCCCGACGCGGCTGCACCCGCCACCGGTCGACCGTGGTCGTGGGGCCGTCCCCGGCACGGGGCCGGTGCCCGGATGTGCAAGGCTCACGACGTGCCGTCGGAGCAGCCAGCGCCCGCCACCGACCGCCTGGCCGTCGGGTTCGACGCCACCCCCCTGCTCGGACGGCCCACCGGCGTCGGAGTGTTCTGTGCCGGTGCACTCGACGGCCTCGGTGCACGCGGGGACGTCGAGGTGTCCGCCTTCGCGGTGAGCTGGCGCCGCCGCGCCGGGATCGCCGACCGGGTGCCCGCCGGCGTGGGAACGGGCCAACGCCCGATGCCGGCCCGGCCACTCCTTGCCGCCTGGACCCGCTTCGACGTCCCACCCCTCGAGTGGTTCGTGGGCCCCGTCGACGTGGTCCACGGTTCGAACTTCGTCGTTCCGCCCACCCGGCGTGCGGCCCGGGTGGTGACCGTCCACGACCTGACCGTGTGCCTCTACCCGGAGCTGTGTGACGCACCCACCCTGGCCTATCCGGGGCTGATCCGACGTGCTGTGGCCGAAGGGACCTGGGTCCACACGCCTTCCGAGTTCGTGGCGGCGGAGGTCGTGGCCGAGCTGGGGGTCGAACCGACGCGGGTGCGGGCCGTGCACCACGGGTTGCCTCGACTGCCTCCCGCGGCACCCGAACACGGGATCAGCCTTCCCGCCGGGTGCGCGCGGTATGTGCTCGCTGTGGGGACGGTCGAACCCCGCAAGGACTACCCGCTCCTCGTCCGTTCGTTCGCCGCGGTGGCGGCCGCCCACCCCGATACGGCACTGGTCGTCGTGGGGGGTGACGGGTGGGGGAGCGAGCGGTTCTCCGAAGCCGTGGCCACGTCGCCCGTCCGGGACCGGATCGTACGGTCCGGGTATCTCGATGATGCAGCCCTGTCCTCCGTCCTGGCCGGCGCCGCCGTGCTGGCCTACCCGTCGAGGTACGAGGGGTTCGGGTTCCCGCCGTTGCAGGCCATGGCGGCCGGGGTGCCCGTGGTGGCAACGGCCGGTGGGGCGGTCCCCGAGGTAGTGGGCGACGGTGCCTGGCTGGTCGACCCGGGTGACGGGGACGCGCTGGCCGAGCGACTCGTGCGGGCCCTCGATGACGGCTCCGACGTGGCAGCACTGGTCGCCCGGGGACGGGCCCGGTGTCATGCGTTCACCTGGGAGCGGTGTGCCGTGGGGCTGGTCGGCCTCTACCGGGACGCCGTGGCCGCGACGAGCCCGCGCCGGCGGGGGGCGCCACGGTGAGCCGATCCCGCGTCCTCCTGTTGGCGGAGCAGTTGCGCCGATCCGCCTCCGGGGGCATCGGCACCTACGTGCTCGGCCTGCTCCAGGGTCTCGACGAGCTGGCCGCACGGGACCCTGAGAGGGCTCCCGAGCTGGTCGTGGCGGCGAGCCGGCCGCCGGGTCGGCCCGACCCGCTCACCGCACTCGGCCACGAGCTGCGGACCTCGACCCTTCCCGGTCCTCTGCTGACTCGGGCGTGGGACCTCGGCCTGGTCCGGGCCCCCACCGATGTCGACCTGGTCCACGCCGTGTCGCTGGCCACGCTCGAGACCGGGGACACGCCCCTGGTGGTTACCGTGCACGATCTGCTGTGGCGTCGGATCCCTGACGCCTTCCCGTCCCGGGGGCGACGCTGGCACGAGGGTGCGCTGGAACGGGCGCTCGACCGGGCCGACCGATTCGTCGTCCCGGCCCAAGTCGTGGCGGACGACCTGGTGGAAGCAGGTGCCGCCCGGGGACGCGTCACGGTGATCCCGATGGGTTCGGACCACCTCCCCCCACCCGACGCCGCCGCCGCGGCCGCCCATCTGGCGCAGCTCGGCGTCCGCGGCCCGTTCCTCCTGTGCGTCGGGACGCTCGAGCCCAGGAAGAACCTGCAACGTCTGGTCGAGGCCTACGGGACCATCCGGGGTGCACTGCCCGGTCCGTGGCCGCTGGTGATGGTCGGACCCTCCGGATGGGGCGAGCAGGTGGTGCCCACCACGGGTGTCGTCCATGCCGGTTCGGTGTCGGCCGAGGAGCTGTCCGGGCTGTACGCGGCCGCCCGGCTCCTGGCCTATGTGCCGCTGATCGAGGGATTCGGACTGCCCCCGGTCGAGGCCATGTCGGTGGGCACGCCCGTGGTCGCCAGCCCACTGCCGAGCACGGGTGGCGCCGCGTTCGAGGTCGATCCGAACGACACGGCGTCGATCGCCGAGGGTCTCCTGCGGGTGGCGACGGACGAGGACACCCGGGGGTCGCTCATCCTCCGCGGAGCGGCGCGGTCGACGGAGCTCACCTGGTCCTCGATAGCGAGTCGCCACCGGGACGTGTGGGACCAGGCGATGGGGGAGCGGGCGGTGGCACGTGCCCGTTGACCGCGTGCGGTCTTCCGGTGACCGGCTGCGGATCGCGCTCGACGTGACCGCGGTCCCCGGCCGTCCGGTGGGGGCCGGGCACTACATCCTGCAGTTGGCCCGGGGGCTGTCGGTCCGACACGATGTGGACCTCGTGCTGTGCAGCCGGTCCGGCGACCGGCACCGGTGGGCGTCCTTGGTGCCCGTGGGGAACCTGCTCGCCGTGGCGCCGGAGGCCCGTCCGCTCCGCCTCGCCTGGGAGCAGCTGCGGCTGGGACCGTTGGTGGCGACCTCGGGCGCGGCAGTCCACCACGGGCCCCACTACACCATGCCCCGTCGGTGCCCGGTCCCATCAGTCGTCACGGTCCACGACCTGAGCTTCTTCGACGAGCCACGGTGGCACGAGCGCTCCAAGGTCCTGATGTTCCGGCGAGCGATCACCCGCGCCGCCCGGGAGGCGGCGGTGATCGTGTGCCCCAGCCGGGTGACTGCCGGGGCCCTCGACCGCTGGTGCCGGGTCGATGCCGAGGTGGTCGTGGCGCCGCACGGGGTGGACACGGACCGGTTCCGGCCGGTCGAGCCGCACCCGGGCTCGGACGTGGCCCATCTTGCCGCGCTCGACGAGCGCCTGGCCGGGGACCGGCCACTCCTGGTCTTCGTAGGTACGCTCGAGCCGCGCAAGGACGTCCCCACGCTGGTCGGGGCCTTCGCTGCCGTGGCCTCGCGCCATCCCGACGCCCTCCTGGTGCTGGCCGGCGGCCCAGGCTGGGGAGCGGACGACGTCGACGAGGCCGTCTCGGCGTCCGGCGTCGGTCGGCGGATCGTCCGGACCGGCTACGTGGGGGACGAGGACATCGCGGCACTCCTGCGCTCGGCGACGGCCGTGGTGTACCCCTCGCTCTACGAAGGGTTCGGGCTGCCTGCGCTCGAGGCCCTCGCCTGTGGGGCCCCACTCGTGACCACCCGGGGCACGGCCATGGAGGAGGTGGCCGGAGCGAGCGCGGTCCTGGTGGCGCCGGGCGACACCGATGCGCTGAGCGACGCTCTCGACGCCGTCCTCCGAGGCACCGGGGACGGTCGGGCCGCAGCGGAGCGGCGCTCGCTCGGATTCGAGATCGTGGGCCGGCACAGCTGGGATCGGAGTACCGACCTCCACGTCGCCGCGTACCGACGGGCGTACTCGGGGAGCGGGCCGACCCAGTAGGGTGCCGGTCGTGCGCTCTCTGATCACCGGTGGCCGCGGCTTCGTGGGCACGTGGCTCGCCGAGTTCCTCCGTGGGATCGGCGACCAGGTCGTCCAGATCGACCAGGAGGTGGAGATCACCGACCCTGCTGCGCTCCTGGCAGCGGTGTCCGACGCCGCCCCTGACGCCATCTACCACCTGGCTGCGATGACCCATGTCGGGCAGTCCTGGGAGGAGCCACTGCGCGTACTCGAGGTCAACGTGCTCGGGACGGCCGCCCTGCTGGGCGCGGCACGCGAGTGCGGCACCGAACCCCGCGTCCTGGTCACCAGTTCGGCCGAGGTCTACGGGACGGTGACCGACCCCGCGCAGCTGCCCCTGACGGAGAGGTCGCCGACCGCCCCGCTCACCCCGTACGCGGCCTCCAAATTGGCGGCCGAGGCGCTGTGCACGCAGGCGTGGCTGGCCTACGGGCAGCAGGTGGTCATGGTGCGGCCGTTCAACCACATCGGACCCGGCCAGTCGCCCAACTTCGCCGTGTCCGCCCTGGCGAAGCGGATCGTCGACGCGGAGCGCTCCGGCGCGGCCGTGATCCCGGTCGGCAACCTGTCGGCCCGGCGGGACTTCACCGATGTACGCGACGTCGTGCGCTCCTACCGTCTCCTGGTCGAGTCGGGGGTGCCCGGTACCGTGTACAACGTCTGCTCGGGGGTGGACGTTTCCATCCAGGACATCGCCGACCGGCTGCTGGCGGCAGCGGGGAGTTCGGTACGACTTGTTCCCGACCCGGCGCTCATGCGGCCGGTCGAGGTGCCCGTCCTGCGGGGCGACCCGGAGCGGCTGCGGGACGCCACCGGCTGGGTACCCGAAGTCCCGCTCGACCTGACGCTGGCCGACGTACTCTCGCACTGGCGGTCCGCACCGGCCTGAGTCCGGATGGCGGCCGCGCCTTCCGCGACCCACGGCGCCGGGCGCGGAGAACGGCCCGCACGGGGCGGGCCGTTCTCGTGGCGACCCAGGGGTCGGACCGTCCGTCGGGGTCCGGAGGAGGCCACCGGTGCGTCGGGGGGAGGGGGACCACCCCGACGACAGGGTGCGTCGCTCAGGAGACGGCGGTCGGGCGAAGGTTCCGGAGTTGGCTGCGGGCGTCCTTCGCCTGGACGTGTGCCTTCTTGGTGATGTCCCGGGCCTGGGCGGGAAGCCGGTCCTCGAAGGGGGCGAACACGGCCTCGACCCGCTCGATGATCTCCTCGACGCGATCGATCAGGTCCTCCACCCGGCCGTCGACGGTGTGGACCGCTCCGGTGAGGTCGCCCCGTACCGACGAGACGCGATCGGCGATGGTCGACGGCTCCTGCAGCTTGGCCATCAGCTCGCGCCGCTGGACCTGGGCCTGCTGGAAGCCGAGGACCCCTGCGCCGATGACGACGTAGGTCGCGTCCTTGGCCACGTTGGCGATGTCCTTGGCTGCCTTGGTGATCTCGGTGTTGATGTCCGGCATGGTGTGCTCCTTGGTTCGTGATCGGATGCGGGTCGGGGTTCCGGCTCGGTCGGTCCGGACAGCGCCGGTGGCCTGCGTCCAGGTCCCGGCACCGTGTCCACATGCAACTGTATACCCAATGATATACATTTGCAAGCACACAGCGAGCTCGGGTCGTTCGTTGCGTGCGTACCGATCGGGGCCCGGGGGTGACCGCCCGGGCGCTCCGGCCACGGAGGACCTGGGCCCTGCCGGGTGGGCGGCCCTCCACGTGGGCATCGTGCGGCACCGCCCGCCCGGGGACCGCCCCGACAGCTGCGCACGCCGGACGGGATGTCTCCGTGGCACCCCTCCGGCCCGATAGCCTCTGACCCCTGATGGAAACACTGGCACCGCCGGTTGTCGCCGTCGTCGTCGCCCACGATCCCGGTCCGTGGTTCGAGGAGACGCTGGCCTCGATCGCCTCACAGGACTACGTGGAACTGTCCGTCCTGGTCCTGGACACCGGTGCCGGGGAGGACCTGGCATCCCGGGTGGCGGCGGTCCTCCCGTCGGCATACGTACGCCGGTTCGACGGAAATCCGGGCTTCGGGGCGACGGTCAACGAAGTGCGGTCGATGGTGGACGGCGCCGCCTACTACCTGATCTGCCACGACGACGTCGCACTCGATGTCGATGCCGTCCACCTGATGGTCGAGGAGGCATTCCGGTCGAATGCCGGGATCGTGTCGCCCAAGAGCGTGAGCTGGGGCGATCCCCAGAGGCTCGTCCACGTCGGCATGAGCGTCGACAAGGGAGGCTCCGTCGTCGAGCGGGTGCAGCCGCACGAGATCGACCACGGCCAGCACGACGCGGTCCGGGACGTGTTCGTGGCGCCCGGTGGCTGCACGCTCGTCCGGGCCGACCTCTTCGGCGAGCTCCACGGCTTCGACCCGTCGATCGTCGCCATGGGGGAGGACCTCGACCTGTGCTGGCGGGCCCAGGTGGTCGGCGCCAGGATCCTGGTCGCACCCGAAGCCCGCGTCCGACACCGTGAGGAGCTGGCCTCGGGGACACGGGCGCTCGACCCCTCACTGCTCGCCATCGGCGGCGCGTCGTCCGGCCCACCGCGCTATCCGGTGACGCTCCAGGAACTCCAGCGGCGGCACGAGCTCCTGGCCGTTCTCAAGTGCTACTCGCGCAGCCACCTGCTCCGGGTGCTGCCCCAGGTCCTGCTCCTCGCCATGGGTGAGGTCGTCGTCGCCGAACTCGCCGGCAACCGGGCCCGGGCCCGGGCGGTGGTCCGCGCGTGGCGCTGGAACCTCGGCCGGCTCGGCGTGCTCCGGTCCCAGCGGGCCGCGCTCCGGTCCGCCCGTCGGGTCGGAGACAAGGAGATCCGTGTGCTCCAGGTGCGGGGGAGCGCGCGGCTGGCCGCGTACCTCCGGCGCGTCTTCCAGTTCGGGTTCCACGGAGCCCACGCCGATGAGCTGGCCGCCGCGGCCGAGGCGGCCGGCCCGGGAGTGCCGCCCGACCAGGTGGCCGAGGCCGAGGCCGGGGCGGAGGACACCGAAGCCGGCCGGATCAGCGGCAGGGTGCGCCTGGCCGTGTGGCTGACGGCCGCACTGGTGGTCGTCATCGGCTCGCGCGGCGTCGTGACCGGCCGCCTGCCCGCACTGGGCCAGTTCACTCCGTTCCCGTCCTGGTCGTCCACACTGTCGCAGTTCTTCGCAGGCTGGCACCCCTCGGGCGTCGGGACCACCGCACCTGCGGCACCGGCCCTCGGCGTCGCCGGTGTCGTCGGCACGGTGCTCCTCGGCGCCATGGGTCTCACCCAGAAGGTGCTGGTCTTCGGGTGCCTGCCGCTCGGAGCGTGGGGCGCCGTGCGGTTGCTGCGCCCGTTCGGGTCGCAGCGGGCGTCCCTGGTGGCAGGGCTGGCCTACCTGGCGATGGCACTGCCGTACAACGCCCTGGCTCTGGGACGGTGGGGCGCACTGGTCGTCTATGCGGGCAGTCCCTGGCTGCTGGCCTCGCTGCTCCGGTCGACCGGACTCGAGCCCTTCGTGCGTCGAATCGAGGGCCCGCTGCCTCCCGGTGCGACGTCGGCCGGCGCCCCGTCGCCCAACGGGGCGTGGGCGTCGCGCCACGGATTGCTGGGTGGCGCCCTGGCGCTCGGCGTGCTCGAGGCCGTCCTCGTCTCGTTCGTCCCCGCGGCAGCCCTGGTCGTCCTCCTGACCGCGGTGGCCGTGGTCCTGTCGTCGCTCCTCTTCCGCGACGGTGGGGCAACCGGTCGGGCGGTCCGGCTGGCCCTGGGGTCGACCGCCGTCGCCGTGCTCATCTGCCTGCCCTGGGTGGTCGGTGTCCTGTCCTCGGGGACCGGTGTGCTCGCGGTGTTCGGGGTACCGACCCCCGTCTCGGGTGCCGCCTCGTGGAGCTCGCTCCTGCGGTTCGCCGTCGGGCCCATCGGAGGGTCCCCGCTGGCCTGGGGATTCCTCGTCGGGGCGATGGCGCCCCTCGTGCTGGCCCGGGGTGTTCGGTTCCGGTGGGCCGCCCGCTTCTGGTCCGTCGCCCTGGTCTTCTGGCTGGCTGCCTGGTTGACCGGACGCGGCTGGACCGGCGGGCTCGCCGTCGACCCGCTCGTCCTCCTGGGCCCCGCCGCCGCCGCCGCCGCCGCCTCGATCGGCCTCGGTGTCGCTGCGTTCGAGCAGGACCTTCGCAAGGCCGAGTTCGGTTGGCGCCAGGTGGCGACCGCCTTCGGAGTCGTCGCCGTGGCACTGGCGTCGCTGCCGACCGTCGTGTCGGCGCTGCCCGGCAGATGGGAACTGCCCGTCAACGACTTCGCCCAGTCGGTGAGCTGGATGCATGCCAAGGCGTCGGACGGCGCGTTCCGGGTGCTGTGGCTGGGTGATCCACGCAGTCTCGATCTCGGTAGCTGGACCACCGGCGACGGGCTGGCCTATGCGACGTCGGAGAACGGCTCGCCCGACGCCCGATGGCTGTGGAACGCCGCGTCCCCGGGGCCGGCCGCCGGACTGGGTGCGGCCGTCGATCTGGCCCGGACCGACCGGACCGACCGCCTGGGGAGCCTGCTGGCTCCCGCGGGGATCCGGTACGTGGTCGTGCTGACCTCGGTGGCTCCGGAGATCACCGGCGAGCAGACCCCCACGTCGTATCCCGTGCCCAACGACCTCCTACCGGCTCTCGGGAGCCAACTCGACCTCCAGCCGGTCCTTTCCGGGACCGGCATCACCGTGTTCGCCAACGCCGACTGGATGCCCCAGCGGGCCGAGGTCCCCGGTACCCCGGGCGCTGCGGCCGGCGCCACCGCTCCGCTCGGAGCGGCGCCCGGGACCATGCTGGTCCCGGGCGCGCTACCGGTGCTGCCCGGTCCCGTAGCCGCCCGCTCGTTCCGGGGGCCGCTCGTTCCGGGGACCGTCTTCGCCTCGGTCGCACCGTCGGGGCGTTGGTCGCTCGTGTCCGGCTCGGGGGCGGAGGCCCGGCGGACAGCGTCGTTCGGCTGGGCGGCCCGCTACGCCGTGGCGGCCCGGACCACCGGCACGCTGCGATTCCACGGCGGGGCCCTGCCGCCGGTGTTCGGCGGCTACTCGGTGCTGGTGTGGGCCCTGGCGCTCGCCGCACTGATCGATCGGCGTCGCATCCGTAGGGAGTGGGAGCGGGTGGGCCGCCCGCGCAGCTGGTCACAGGGGCGCTCGCGTCATGCCGACCCCATCGAGGACGCCTGGTCCCTCGAGGACGGGGAGCTCGGATGACCGGGCCCGGTGGTGACCCCGACGACACCGGCGGGCCCGTCGAACCCGTGCCGGACGTCGAGGTCGACCGGCCGACCCGAGCGGGTGGAACTGGCACGCACGACATGGCGGGCGGCGGCGCGTCGGACGCCACGGGAGGCGTGCCTGGCGCGCCGGTTGTCGGGGTGTCGACCCGAGCTCTGTCCCGGGTGGCCCGCCGCCGGGTGGCTGCCCGTCCCGTCGCCGGGCGTACTGCGGCGCTGGTGGCCGTCGGGGTCGTCCTCCTGGGAGTCGCCGCCGTCTCTGCGCTCGCTCCACCGCCCTCCGCCCCGTCGAGCCCGCAGACGGGCGGTGGCGCTGTCGTCGCCCCCATCGGGGCCCACGCCTCGTCGCTCTTCTGCACCACCGGGGCAGGGACCGATGCCGGAGCGGGCGCATCGGCGACCGTCGTGCTCACCAATACCTCCCGGACCGAGGCGGTCGGGCTCGAGTCCGCAGTGTCGGAGTCAGGGGGTCCGGTGCAGACGAAGGTCGTCGTCCCCGCGCTGGGGTCCCTCGTGGTCGACCCGGCAGCCGGACTCCCGGCCGGTGGGACGGCGTCGTCGTTCTCGTTCGCCGCCGGTGGGGTGGTCGGAACCGCGGTGGTGGCCGGCCCCCAGGGGTGGAGCACGGCGCCCTGCTCCACCCAGGTGTCGTCC
>JAKAZC010000050.1 GCA_021826655.1 Actinomycetes bacterium
CGAGTTCCAGGTCGTCGACGTGCTGGTGACCAATTTCCACCTCCCGCGTTCCAGCCTCCTGCTGCTGGTCGAGGCGTTCTGCGGGACCCGGTGGCGCGAACTGTACGCGACGGCCCTGGCGTGCGGGTACCGCTTCCTGTCGTTCGGCGACGCCATGATCGTCAGCCGGGCAGGGCCGAAGGGAACGCCGGTCTGGCACGTGCCGGTCGGGGCAGGAAGTTGAACCCCCTGGTCGTCGACGTAACGGCCACCGACGGGTCGGCACGCACCGGGCGGGTGGTCACGCCGCGCGGGTCGTACCGCGTGCCCGCGTTCATGCCGGTGGGCACCCGGGGCGCGGTGAAGGCACTGGACGCCGCGGACCTGGAGTCCCTCGGGGCCGAGGTGGTGCTGGCCAACGCCTACCACCTGATGCTCCGGCCCGGCGCCGACGTCGTCGCCGATCTGGGGGGAATCCACCGGTTCACCGGGTGGTCGGGTCACACGCTCACCGACTCGGGCGGATTCCAGGTTCATTCGCTGCGGCCGGAGGTCGACGACGACGGGGTCACGTTCGCGTCGGTGTACGACGGGGCGACGACACGTCTCACCCCCGAGACGGCGGTGGAGATCCAGGGGCTTCTGGGGGCCGACATCCAGATGGTGCTGGACGTGTGTGCGTCGCTGCCGGCCGGGCCGGACGTGCTCCGCCAGGCCCTGGACCGGACCTCGGCGTGGGCGGCCCGTGCCCGTACCCACTTCGACCGGGTCGATCGGCGACCCGAGGGTCAGGCCCTGTTCGGGATCGTCCAGGGTGGTACAGATGTCGGGCTTCGGGTCGAGAGCGCCGGGCGTACGGTGGCGTTGGAGTTCGACGGCTACGGGATCGGCGGGCTGTCGGTCGGTGAGACGCGCGGCGAGATGCTGGAGGTGCTGGAGGCCACCGTCGCGCTCCTGCCGGCGGACCGGCCGCGGTACCTGATGGGGGTGGGAGACCCCGTCGGCATGTTGGAGGCGGTGGCGCTCGGTGTGGACCAGTTCGACTGCGTGGCCCCGACGCGGGACGCCCGCCACGGGTCGCTGTGGACGTCCACCGGCCGTCTCCACCTGCGCAACGCCGTGCACACCCGCGACGACGGGCCGATCGACGCAGCCTGCGGGTGCCCGACGTGCGCCCGCTGGTCCCGTGGGTACCTACGCCACCTGCTGTCGGTGGGGGAGCCGACCGCATGGCGCCTGCTCACCATCCACAATCTAACCTACGTGCTGGACCTGATGCGCGATGCGCGGGCCGCGGTGGCCACAGGCACGCTGGGGGGGCTCCGGGCCCGGACCACAGCGCTGTGGGGTGCCTGACGGACCGGCACCGGGCCAGGTGCGACGCCGGCTCCGCCGCCGGGGTGAGCTGGGCTACAGTCGAAGGGCTGTGACCACCCCCACCCCCGTTTCCGACGCTCGATGACGCACGCCCCGGCGGCGGTCGCCTCCCTCCTCGGCGCCACGAAGAGCAGTTCGAACGGGTCCTCGACCCTGTTGATCTTCGCCGTCATCGGCGCCGCGTTCTACTTCCTCATCTACCGTCCGCAACAGAGGAAGCAGAAGGCGGCCCGAGCCCAGTCCACGGCGTACGACGTCGGTGACGAGGTCGTGACCGCGGGAGGAATCGTCGGCCACGTGCTCGACATCACCGACGACCGGGTGACCCTCGAGACGAGCGTCGGTGCTTCGTTCACCGTGCTTCGGCCGTATGTGCTCCGAAAGCTCGAGCCGGCGGAGGCACCCGAGGACGTGGTCGGCGACCAGCACGAGCACCACCCTGAACCGCCGCCCGGGCCGCCGGGGTCGGGGGACGAACTGGAACGTGGCGCCACGGGCCACGAGGGGTCGGCGGAGGACGGGTCGCCCGAGTCCCCCGCGCCGCGGGACCACCCAGCAGGTGATGGCGGCGACGAACCGGACGCAAGCGGGGCCGACGGCCCCCCGATCATCTGAGCACGATGAAGGACAAGCGCTCCCTCTGGATCAGCCTGCTCACGGTCGTCCTGGTGACGATGATCATGCTGATCGCCACGTTGGCCGCCGGCTGGGCACCCAAACTCGGCCTCGACCTCGCCGGCGGACTCTCGGTCGTCTACGAGACGCACACACCGGTCACCCAGGCGGAAGTCGACACGATCACCACCATCCTCAACGAGCGGGTTGGGGGGTCGAGCGGCGCCACGGTGTCGAGCCAGGGCACCGCGACCTGCCCCGACAAGATCCACAAGTGCGCATTGATCGGTGCCTCGGTACCGGGTGAGAAGAACACCCAGCAGATCCTCGACCGTCTGGGTCAGACGGCCCAGCTCTTCTTCCGGCCGGCACTGTGCGGCGCCCCGGCCCTCACGGTGGCCAAGGGCCACCCCGCGGCCACCGGCGCGCTTCCGACCTGCTCGTCGACCTCGGCACTGACGGCGACAAATCTCGCGGTCAACACCAGCACGCAGCAGGCGACGCAGACCCCGCAGCCGGACCCGCAGTTCGCGTCCTACCCGTCCACATCCGCTCTCAACGACGCGAAGTCGGCGACGGTGCTCGTCCCGGCGCTGTCGGGCAACACGTACCAGCGCTACGTGCTCGGCCCCGCGCAGGTGACGGGCACGCAGATCAAGTCGGCCAACGCCTCACTCAGTCAGGGCGGCCAGTGGACCGTCAACATCAACTTCAATTCCGCGGGTGCCGCCGCCTGGGACACCCTGGCACAGCAGCAGTTCCACGCCATCATCGGCATCGACCTCGACGGCCAGGTCATCTCGGCGCCGATCACTCAGCCGAGCCAGCAGTCCTTCACCTCGTTCGCCGGCAGCGTGCAGATCTCGGGCACGTTCACCGAGAACCAGGCCAAGACGCTCGCCACCGAGCTGAACTTCGGTGCGCTGCCCGTCAAACTCGACCAGCAGACGATCCAGACCGTGTCGCCCTCGCTCGGCAAGTCGTCGCTGCAGGCCGGGCTGATCTCCGGACTCATCGGCCTGGTGCTGGTGATGATCTACACGATCATCTACTACCGGCTGCTGGGACTGGTGGTCGTGTCCGGGCTCGCCCTCACCGGCGCACTGCTGTGGTCGATCATCGCCATGATGGGCCAGACCCAGAACACCACCATCGACCTCGCCGGGGTGATCGGCATCATCGTGTCCATCGGCATCACCGTCGACTCGTACATCGTCTACTTCGAACGCCTGAAGGACGAGGCCCGATCCGGTCGCACCGTCCGCACCAGCGTGGACCGCGGGTTCAAGAGCGCATTCCGCACCGTCCTGGCCGCAGACTTCGTGTCGCTGCTCGGAGCCATCGTGCTCTACTTCTTCTCGATCGGCCCGGTGCGGGGCTTCGCCCTGTTCCTCGGACTGTCGACGGTGCTCGACGTGATCGTCACCTACTTCTTCACCCGGCCCTTCGTGATCCTCCTCGGTCGGAGCCGGGGCGCCACCGAGGCCAAGACCGTGGGCGTCGCCAGCGGACTGGGCATCCACTCCGGAGCTGACCAGTGAGCCCGGACCGGCCGGAGGACGGCGTGGACGCCGAGAACGTGGACGACGTCGATCCCGTGGAGGAGCTCGACGACGCCTTCGAGGAGGAGCTCGACCACGCGGCTGCGCTCGAGGAGGCCGAGGCCATCGGGGACAAGCGCCCGAACGTGTTCCTCCGCCTCTACCGGGGAGAGACCTCGTTCGACTTCATCGGCAACCGGAGGTGGTGGTTCGGCATCTCCGCCCTGATCATCGTCATCGGTGTCGTCTCGCTCTCGACGCGTGGCCTCAACGAGGGCATCGACTTCAAGGGCGGGCAGTCGTGGTTGGTGTCGTCGCAGTCGCTCACGGTGGCGCAGGCGACCTCGGCGGTCAAGGCGGCCGGGGTGCCCTCGCCGACGGTGGTGCAGCTCACCAACCAGCTGAACGGCCAGAAGCAGATCCAGGTGACCGCCGATCTCCCCACCGGGCCCGCCGCGGAGCAGCAGGCCAACCTCCTGGCCGTCCAGAAGGCGCTGGCCGGAGCGGCCCACGTCGAACCCCGGACGGTGAGCGTCAACCAGGTCGGCTCCACCTGGGGCTCCAACGTGACCAACAAGGCCGTGGAGGCCCTGATCATCTTCTTCATCGTCGTAGCCGCCTATATCTCGCTGCGGTTCGAGTTCAAGATGGCCGTGGCCGCGATCGTGGCGGTCTTCCACGACATCCTCGTCGTGGTCGGGGTCTACGCGCTCTTCCAGTTCCTGGTGACCCCGGACACGGTGGTGGCCGTGCTGACCGTGCTCGGGTACTCCCTGTACGACACCGTGGTGGTGTTCGACCGCATCCGGGACAACTCCCAAGGGCTCGGTGCGTCCGGTCGGCTCACGTACTCGGAGATGGTGAACCTCTCGATGAACCAGACGTTGGCGCGGTCGATCAACACGTCGATGGTGGCGATCATGCCCGTCCTGTCGGTACTCGTCATCGGGTCCCTGTTCCTCGGTGCCACCACCCTGCAGAGCTTCGGACTCGCCCTGGTGATCGGCCTCACCAGCGGCGCCTATTCGTCGATCTTCATCGCGTCGCCCCTGCTGGCCTGGATGAAGGAGCGCGAGCCCCGGTATGTGACCATCCGACAGCGCCTCGAGGCACGGGGGGAACGGGGCCCGGCCCTGACGCCGGCCATGGCCGCGGCGATGGCCGGGGCTGCCGGCGGCCCCGGCCGCGGCTCGTCCAAGGCCCGAGCTGCCTCCGGTGTCATCCGACCCGGAGCGTCGACCCAGGGAACGCGCGGTCGCTCCGAGAGCACGGTGACACCCTCGGGTGCCGGCGGCGGGGCGACACCGACGTCCGCCGGCGGCACGGGACCGACCGGCTCGAACCGTCCGCCAGGCAACCGGCCTCCGCCGCGGCCCCGCAAGGGCAAGGGCAAAGGCAAGGGCAAGGGCAAGCGGCGCTGAGCCATCCGGGTCCATAGTGGGTGCGGCCCCCTGGTCGTACCGGACCGGGGGCCCGTCCAGGTACCGTGTAGGGATGGCCCTGGCCACACCAGCCCCCGCTGACGGGTCGACGAACAGCGTCGAGGACAGTCTGGCCGGAGCGGCGCTACCTCCGGCGGAGGCGGAGCTCCTCGCACCGGTGCTCGAGGCGTTCCTGCGCCGTCACCCGGGCGACGACACGTCGTTGATCGTCCATGCGGCCGAAACGGCCACCGTGGCCCACGCCGGGCAGATGCGGCGATCGGGCGAGCCCTACGTGACCCACCCGCTCGCCGTGGCCGGCATCGTCGCCGACCTGGGCCTCGACGCCCAGACCGTGGTCGCCGCCCTGCTCCACGACGCCGTCGAGGACACCGGTGTCACCACCGAGGTCATCGAGCGGGACTTCGGGGCGGCCGTGGCCCTCATCGTCGAGGGGGTGACCAAGCTGGACCGCCTGCAATTCGACTCGAAGGAGGCCCAGCAGGCGGCCACCGTGCGGAAGATGCTCGTGGCCATGGCCAACGACTGGCGCGTGCTCATCATCAAGCTCGCCGACAGGCTCCACAACATGCGGACGCTGTCGGTCATGCCGGAGTGGAAGCAGCGCCGGACGGCGCAGGAGACGCTCGACATCTATGCGCCGCTGGCGCATCGCCTGGGGATCCAGGGGGTGAAGTGGCAGCTCGAGGACCTGTCGTTCGCCACGCTGCATCCCAAGCGCTACGCCGAGATCGAGCAGATGGTGGCCAGTCGGGCCCCGCTGCGCGACGAGTTCCTCGCCCGGGTGCTCGTGGCGGTTCGTCAGCGCCTCGAGACGTCGGGCATGAACGCCGAGGTGACCGGCCGACCGAAGCACCTCTGGAGCATCTACGAGAAGATGGTCGTCCGGGGGAAGGAGTTCGACGAGCTCTACGACCTGGTCGGCATCCGGGTCATCGTCGAGTCGGAGAAGGACTGCTGGGCAGCGCTCGGCTCGATCCATGCCATCTGGCCGCCGGTTCAGGGCCGGTTCAAGGACTACATCAACTCGCCCAAGTTCAACCTCTACCAGTCCCTGCACACGACGGTGATCGGTCTCGACGGCAAGCCGATCGAGGTGCAGGTCCGCACCCACGAGATGCACCGGCGGGCGGAGTACGGGATCGCCGCCCACTGGGGGTACAAGGAGGGGGCACAGCGCGACGCCGGTCCGGTCACCACGCGGGGCGGGGACGTGGCGGCGCCCACCCGTGCGAACCGGACCAAGAGGTCGAAGGAGAAGGACGGTCGGAAGGGCCCGCAGATCTCGCCGGCGCAGCGGGCCGAGCTGGCCGAGCGCGACCGGCGGGCGGAGCGGCTCGCCCTGGCCAAGGAGACGTCGTCGACCACCGCCGAGATCGAGTGGATGCAGCGGATCGTCGACTTCCAGAACGAGACCACCGACCCCATCGAGTTCCTCGAGGCGCTCAAGCTCGACCTCGAGGAGGACGAGGTCTACGTCTTCACCCCGAAGGGCAAGGTCATCTCGTTGGCCGCCAACTCCACGCCGGTCGACTTCGCCTACAGCATCCATACCGAGGTCGGCCACAAGTGCATCGGTGCGAAGGTGAACGGCCGGCTGGTGCCCCTCGATACGCGGCTCAACTCGGCGGACACGGTGGAGATCTTCACGTCGAAGTCGGAGACGGCGGGGCCGTCCCGGGACTGGCTGCACGTGGTCGCATCGTCGAGGGCGCGCTCCAAGATCCGGCAGTGGTTCTCCCGCGAGCGCCGCGAGGACGCCATCGAGCTGGGGCGCGACGAACTGATCAAGGAACTCCGGCGCGAGGGCCTGCCCGTCCAGAAGCTGGCCTCGGAGCACACGCTGTCCGACCTGGCCACGGCCATGAGCTACGCCGACGTGGACTCGCTGCACGCTGCGATCGGGGAGAACCGGATCTCGGCCCGGGCGGTCACGCAACGGATCCTGCGCGAGCTGCGGGGCGGGATCATCGAGGAGCAGCTACCGGTGACCGCCCGGCAGCAGCCGCTGGCCGCGCGGCCGGGCCGGGCCGCCTCGGTCGGCGTCTACGTCGAGGGCCTCGACGACATGATGGTGCGCCTGTCCAGATGCTGCACCCCGGTTCCCGGCGACGAGATCATCGGATTCGTGACCCGGGGCCGTGGCGTCTCGGTCCACAGGGCGGACTGCGCCAATGCCGCATCCCTGGCAAGCCGATCACGGGAGCGCCTGATCGAGGTCGAGTGGGACCACCGCTCGTCGGGCGTGTTCGTGGCCACCATCGAGGTGGTGGCCATCGACCGGTCGCGGCTGCTCGCGGATGTCACCAAGGTGGTGTCCGAGCACCACCTGAACATCGTCAGCGCCAACACCCAGACCGACGCCGACCGCATCAGTCGAATGCGGTTCGACGTCGAACTCGCCGATCCGGCCCACCTCGAGTCCGTGATCAACCTGATCCGCCATCTGGACGCCGTGTACGACGTGTACCGGATCCTCCCCGGCAAGAAGGACTGAACACCGTGTCCGACAAGAGCCGTTCCGCGCGCGCCCCCACCGGGACCCACGACGTGCTGTGGCCGGAATCGACCAGGTGGGAGGCGTTGCTGGGCCGCTTCGCCGATCGGGTCGAGCGTGCCGGGTACGGCCTGGCCCACACGCCGGTCTTCGAGGACGTGAAGGTCTTCCGTCGCGGGATCGGTGAGGGGAGCGACGTCGTCGGCAAGGAGATGTACGAGTTCGAGGATCGGGGAGGGCGGGCCCTGGCACTGCGACCAGAGGGTACGGCCCCGATGGTCCGGGCCTGGGTGCAGCACCGTCCGCCGTTGCCGTGGAAGGCGTGGTACGCCACGCCCGCCTTCCGCTACGAGCGGCCCCAGGCCGGTCGGTACCGGCAGCATCACCAGTTGGGCGTGGAGGTACTCGGGCCCTCCGACCCCGACCTCGACGTCGAGGTGATCGCACTGGCGGACGGGTTCTTCCGCAGCCTCGGACTCTCCGAGTTCGGTCTGCGGCTCAACTCCATGGGCGACGAGACGTGCCGGCCTGGATACCTGGCCCTCCTCACCGGGTACCTGGCCGACCGCCGGGACCAGCTGTGCGACGAGCACCGGCACCGACTCGAGGGCAATCCGCTGCGCGCCCTCGACTGCAAGCGTGACGCCTGTCGGACCGCCACCGAAGGCGCCCCGCGGTTCGCGGACCACCTGTGCGAGGACTGTGCCGGCCACTTCGCACGGGTCCGAGCGGGTCTGGACGCCCAGCGCGTCGGGTACTCGCTCGATCACAGACTGGTCCGGGGCTTCGACTACTACACCCGCACCACGTTCGAGTTCGCCTCGGGCGCCCTGGAGTCGGCCCAGAACGGCATCGGTGGAGGCGGACGGTACGACGGTCTCGTCGAGATGCTGGGTGGTCCCCCCACGCCCGGTATCGGCTTCGGCATGGGCGTCGAGCGCATCCTGCTCGCATGCGACGCAGAGGGCGTCTTCGCCACCGACCCGCGTCGACTGGACGCGTTCGTGGTCGACACCGCAGGAGGTGCCCACGCCCGCGACCTGACCGCCGCCCTGTGGGCCGCGGGCCTGTCGGCCGACCGCGCCTACGACGATCGGTCCATGAAGGCCCAGTTCAAGGCGGCCGACCGTTCGGGGGCCTCGTGGGTGCTGATCGTGGGTCCGGACGAGGCGGCCTCGGGTACGGTTGCACTCCGACCTCTGCGCGGCATCGGGGACCAGCGTGCCGTTCCGGTGGACGAGGCCGCCGATGCCGTACGATCCGCAGTCCGGGACGCACCCGCCGATCAGCCGTCGGGTGGTCCGACCCCGTGACAGGGGCGTCTCCATCCCGACCCCGTGACCGGGGCACTCGAAAGGACCAGCAGTGACCGACCCGACCGAACCCACCCCGTCCCCCGGGGCCACGTCGATGCGGACCCGGCTGTGCGGGTCGCTGCGGACGACGGACGAGGGGACCCGGGTCACCGTGTGCGGCTGGGTCGCCAAGCGACGGGAACACGGTGAGCACCTCGCCTTCGTCGACCTCCGGGACCACACCGGCATCGTGCAGTGCGTGGTGCCCGGAACGGTCGACGTCCGTTCCGAGTACGTGGTCGCGGTCGAGGGCGAGGTGCGACGGCGGCCGGCCGGGACCGTGAACCCGGAACTGCCCACGGGTGAGGTCGAGCTCGCCGAGTGCACGGTCACCCTCCTGAACGCAGCCGAGCCGCCGCCGTTCGCCGTCGACGACCGGGTCGAGGTCGACGAGGTGATCCGACTGCGCCACCGGTTCGTCGATCTGCGCCGGCCGAGGATGCAGGCGAACCTCCGGCTGCGGGCACGGGTCAATTCGGCGCTGCGGGCCGCCATGGACCGCCAGGGCTTCGTCGAGGTGGAGACCCCGCTCCTGTGGGCGCCCACGCCGGAAGGCGCCCGCGAGTTCGCCGTGCCCAGTCGACTGCACCACGGCTCGTGCTACGTCCTCCCGCAGAGTCCCCAGCTGGCCAAGCAGCTCCTCATGGTGGCCGGGGTCGACCGCTACTACCAGATCGCCCGGTGCCTGCGCGACGAGGACCTGCGCGCCGACCGGCAGTTCGAGTTCTCGCAGCTCGACATCGAGGCGTCGTTCGTGAGCCAGGACGACGTCCTGGACATCGTGTCCGAGGCGGTGCTGGACGCCGCCGAGGCCGTCACCGGCGAACGCCCCGGAGGTGTGCCCCGCATGACCTGGGCCGAGGCGATCGACCGTTACGGTACCGACAAGCCCGATCTGCGTTTCGGCATGGAACTGGTCGATCTGACGAGTGTGTTCGCTGCCACCGGATTCCGCGCGTTCGACGCGCCGTGTGTGAAGTCGGTCGTCCTTGCCGGAGGTGCCTCGCTCACCCGGGCTCGGCTCGACGCCCTGACCGAACGGGCGAAGGCCCTGGGTGCGAAGGGGCTGGCGTGGTTCAGGATCACCTCGGGGGACGACGGCAGCCCGGTCCTCGAGTCGCCCGTGGCCAAGTTCCTCACAGACGACGAGCGGTCCGGCATGATCGCGGCTGCCGGTGGTGCCGTCGGCGACCTCGTGCTCGTGGTGGCCGACGAGTACCGGCTGACCTGCCACGTGTTGGGGGCGCTCCGGGTCGAACTGGGTGGTCGCCCCGTGTCCGAGGGTCCGTACCGCTACCTGTGGGTCGTCGACTTCCCCCTGTTCGACGGGGTCGACGACGCCGGCAACCCCATCGCCGCCCACCATCCCTTCACCATGCCCCATCCGGACGACGTGGACCGGTTGGAGTCGGATCCGGCGTCGGTGCGCTCCCAGGCCTACGACCTGGTGCTCAACGGGTGGGAGCTGGGATCGGGGAGTGTCCGGGTCCACCGGGCCGACGTCCAGAGCCGGATCTTCTCGGTGCTCGGCATCAGCGAGGAGGATGCGGCCTCGCGCTTCGGCTTCCTGCTCGGTGCCTTCCGGTTCGGGGCCCCGCCGCACGCCGGCTTCGCAGTGGGCCTCGACCGCCTCGTCGCCATCTTCGCCGGCGAGGACAACATCCGCGAGGTCATCGCCTTCCCGAAGACCCAGTCCGGCTGGGACCCGATGACCGACGCCCCGAAGCCGCTGGCCGCGGGCGTCCTGCGCGACCTCGGGCTCCAGTCGATCCCGACGACGGGCTGAGCCACGGTGCCCGGCGAGGACCTCTTCTCCGGTGCGGCCGCGGAGCGCGTCGCCCAGCGGGCGCCCCTGGCGACGCGGCTGCGACCGCACTCCCTGGACGACATCATCGGCCAGCGCCACCTGGTCGGGCCCGGGGCGCCACTGCGTGCGCTGATCGAGGCCGACCGACTGACGTCGGCCATCCTGTGGGGACCGCCGGGGACCGGCAAGACCACGCTGGCCACGGTGGTGGCCACGGCCACGGCGAAGCACTTCGTGCCGCTGTCGGCGGTGACGGCCGGGGTCAGGGACGTGCGCGAAGTGGTCGAGGGGGCGCGCCGGCTGCTGGGGGAGCAGGGGAGGGGAACCATCCTCTTCCTGGACGAGGTCCACCGGTTCAACCGCTCCCAGCAGGACGCGCTGCTGCCGTCGGTGGAGGAGGGGCTGCTCGTCCTCGTCGGTGCGACGACAGAGAACCCGTTCTTCGAGGTCAATGCGCCGTTGCTCTCCCGATCGACCCTGTGGCGGCTCGAGCCGCTCACCGACGAGGAACTGGCCGCGGTGGTGGCCCGTGGCCTCCGCGCCGAGGAGGCGTCGGCCGAGCCCGACGCGGTGGCCGCCCTGGTCGGACTGGCCGACGGGGACGCCCGTGCCGTGCTCACCACCCTGGAGGTGGCGCTGGCACTGGCCGGCGACCGCCCGGTGCTGTTGTCGGACGTCGAGCGGGCCCGGCACACGCGCCTGCAGCACTACGCCGAGGACGACCACTACGACCAGGTGAGCGCCTTCATCAAGTCGATCCGCGGCTCGGACCCCGACGCCGGGCTCTACTGGCTGGCCCGCATGCTGGCGTCGGGGGAGGACGCCCGCTTCCTGGCCCGGCGCCT
>JAKAZC010000051.1 GCA_021826655.1 Actinomycetes bacterium
CCTCCACGCCCTCACCCTGGACATCGACCCGGCCGAGCTGCGGTCCCGGACCCACGACACCGCGCTCGACCTGCTCGCCGCCGGCCTGGACCCGGATCGGTGCACGCTGTTCGTCCAGAGCCACGTCGTCGAACACACCCAGATGGCCTGGCTGCTCGAGTGCACGGCCACCATGGGGGAGCTCCGCCGGATGACCCAGTTCAAGGACAAGGGCGAGGGCCGGGAATCGGTACGGGCCGGTCTGTTCACCTACCCCGTGCTCATGGCCGCGGACATCGTCCTGTACGACGCCGAGCGGGTGCCGGTCGGCGACGACCAGCGTCAGCACCTCGAGCTCGCCCGCGAGCTGGCCCTGCGATTCAACCACCGCTTCGGCGACACCCTGGTGGTGCCCGAGGCGGCCATCCCGAAGGCGGGAGCACGGGTGATGGACCTCCAGCACCCCGAGCGCAAGATGTCCAAATCGGTCAATTCGCCGCTCGGGACGGTCCTGGTCCTCGACGGTCCCGACGAGATCACCCGCAAGGTGAGGAAGGCGGTGACCGACACCGACGGTGAGGTGCGCTACGACCCCGGGTCCAAGCCCGGCGTGGCCAACCTGCTCGAGCTGCTGGCCGTTTCGACCGGACGGACGCCCGACGCCGTGGCCAGTGCCTACGACCGCTACGGAGACCTCAAGCGGGACACTGCCGAGGCCCTGGTCGAGCTCCTCCGGCCGCTCCAGGCCCGTCGGGCCACCCTGGCCGGTGACCCTGGAGCCGTCGCCGCGCTGTTGGCCCGCGGTGCCGACAAGGCGACCGAGGTCGCCTCCGCGACCTACGCCCGGGCCGCCTCCGCGGTCGGGCTGCTCCCCCCGGTATGACCCCGCTCGTGCCGACGCCCGCCGGCGCGGGGGCGGACACCGCGGCCGACGACCGTGGTCGTGGCACCGGACCGGTGGACGGGGATCCCGGGTCCTCGGGCGGTGAGGTCCCCACCGCTGACCGTCCCCGCTCGGGCGCCCGGCGGTTCGCGCTGCTGTCGTCGCGTGCCGTCCTGCTCTATGCGGCGTCGCGGGCGGGGATGCTCCTGGTCGCCACGGCGGTGGCCTCCGACACCCACCAACCGGTGGTGAAGACCCTGACACCGTGGGACAGCTCCTGGTACCTGATGATCGCCCGGAGCGGCTACGTCCGCCACATCCCCCCCGGATCCGGCAACCCGGCCCAGTCCGACCTCGGGTTCTTCCCCCTCGTGCCGATGCTGACCCGGGCCACCCACCTCGTGACCGGGTTCGGATGGAGCGTGTCCGGCCTGGTCACCACCTTCCTGCTCGGCCTGGCCGCCGCCGTCGCCGTGTGGTGGATGCTCCACGACGTGTTCGGCCGCGCCGGCGCCGACCGGGGCACCGCACTGATCGTCTTCTCCCCCGGCGCCCTCGTGCTCAGCCTGGTGTACTCGGAGGCGGGCACGATCCTGTTCGTGGCCTGCGCCCTGTTGGCACTGCGGCGAGGGAGATGGGTGGTCGCCGGCCTGTGCGCCGCCGTGGCGACCACCGGCGACCCGGTGGGCTCCGCGGTCATCGTTCCCTGCGTCGTCGCCGCGGTGGTCGCCGTCCGCCGCCGGGGCGAGTGGCGGGCCCTCCTGGCCCCGCTGCTTGCACCGTTGGGCATCGGGACGTTCTTCCTGTACCTGTGGGCCCACGCCGGCTCACCGTTCGCCTACTTCCGGGCCCAGCGGGCGGGCTGGCAGGGCGGTTCGTACCTCCACGGGATCCCGAGTTCGTTCGACCACCTGTTCGGGCACTGGTTCGCCGACCCCGACTACGCCGTCAAGGCCGTCTCCGCGGTGGTGGCGGTGGCACTCCTGGTCATCTTCTTCAGGGCGCGTCCCCCCGGGACGTGGGTCGGCTACGTCGTGGCGGTCCTGGCCTTCGGTGCGCTCTCGCCGGTCATCGGAGTGACGCCCCGATTGGTGTTGCGTGCGTTCCCCCTGCTGGGCGTGGTCGGCGCCAAGCTGCCGCCGCTGTGGTTCGAGACCGTGCTCGGGCTGTCGGCGCTCTGCATGGCGACACTCGGGATGATGGCCATGGGCGGGCCGCTCTGGACCCCGTGACCTGGAGCCGCGGCACCGCCGGCCTCCTGGGAACCGGAGGACGGCAGACCTACACTCACCCAGATGCGTGCGCCAGCTGACGCCTCCCCCGACCCACCGTCCGGCACACGTCCTCACGTCGTGCCACTCTCGCGACGGTGGGCCGTCCTGCTCTCCTCCCTGTCGTTCGTCTCGGTGGCGTTGCTGTGCCACTCCGTCTGGATCCGCACGGTGCACCAGACCCAACTCGATTTCGCCGTCTACACCCTGGGATCCCACCACCTGATCGACGGCACCCTCTACTCGGTCTCCCTCGCCACGGTGCCGCATCTGCCCTTCACCTATCCACCCATCGCCGCACTGGCGTTCGTGCCTCTCGGAGCGGTCCCGGCCCAGGTCGGACAGGTGGTGTGGGCACTGGTCAACATAGCGAGTCTCCTCGCGATGATCGTGCTGTCGCTGCGTGCCGTCCGGCCGGAGCTCGATCGGCCCCGGCTCTGGCTGTTCAGCCTGGTGCTGGTGGGTCCCAGTACGTTCCTGCTCCCGGTCTGGCTCACCTTCTACTTCGGCCAGGTGAACCTGGTGCTGTGCGCACTCATCCTGGCCGACCTCACCGGCGTGATCGGTTCCGGGGCGAGGCATCTGCCGCGGGGCGTGCTCGTCGGCTTCACCGCGGCGGTCAAGCTGATCCCGCTCGTCTTCGTGCCGTACCTCTTCGTGACCCGCCAGGTCCGCACGGGGTGGGTGGCGCTGGGCGCGTTCGTCGGGGCCACGCTGCTCGCGTGCGCGTTCGATCCCTCGGTGAGCTGGTCGTACTTCACCCGGTACGCAACCGATGCCGCGCGCGTCGGCAACCCGTACTTCATCAGCAACCAGAGCCTGCGCGGAGCGATGGACCGTCTCGATCACCGGGTGCTCCCCGTCGTCGTCGTCACCACCGCCGCCGCGGTCGTCCTCGTGGGAGGGATCGCCCTCGCCCGATGGGCGCACCGGGACTCGTCCCCCTTCCTCGGCATCCTGGTGTGCGCCACGACCGGCATGTTGGTCTCCCCCATCAGCTGGGAACACCACCTCGTCTGGGCCGTCCCGATCCTCATCTGGCTGGCCTGCGCCGCCGACCGCCCGGCCGGCGGCCCGATCTGGGCCGCCGGCGCCGCGGGCATCCTCGTCTGGGCGCCCGTCCTCCATGTGCCGTCGGGTGGGACACGGGAGCTGCACGAGCACGGGTGGACGCTCCTCGCCGGCAACTCCCTGTTCGGCCTGCTCGTGGCCTTCCTCGTGGGGGTGGCCGTCCTGCTCACCGTGCGCAGCCGGTTCCGGCGCCGCACGGCGGGGATCAGTTCCCCGGCCAGCCGAGCGCCCAGCGCTGCAGCGGCGACGTAGACAGCGCGTCGGGCGAGGACGAGTAGGCGTCGACGACCCACCACTGGCCACGGGGCGGTGTGGAGGTGTAGCGGACGGGTACGAGCACGAACCGGGTCGACGCGCCCGGCCCGACCGGGTCGACGCCGTCGACGGCCCGGGCCGTCCAGAATCCCCCGGGGTGCCCACCGCCGGAGGAGATCATGAAGTGCGGCACCAGAGGGGTGCCCGAGGTGTTGCGCACGGTGACGACGACCCGGGACCAGGACAAGCCACCACCGGGCGTGGCCACGCCCCGTGCCGCGGCGCTGTCGACGGTGACGGTGAGGGGCGCCGAGGTGAACGCCACCACCAGGAGGGCCGCCGAAACGAGGGCGGGCACCCCGACGGTGACCGGGGCAAGCCACGCGGGACGACCCCGTGCCGCCGACGTCCCGGAGCCGGCACCGAGGCTGACCGCGGCGACCAGGGCGGCGGGGACGAAGTCGGTGAGGTAGTTGGCCAGGCTGCGGTCGGGCAGGAAGAGCACCAGTGGGACGAGGAAGAGCCAGACCCGCCGGAGGCGCTGCTCGAACAGTGCGAAGGCGGTCACCATTGCGACCATGGCCACTCCGGCGGCGGCCGACATCCACGCCGTCACCACGCCCCCGGTGAGCCCGTGGAGGGCGAGGGCCACCAGGCCCTGACCGTCGGGCACCAGTGGTTCGGCGACGGGGAACAAGGTTCCGTGCAACCAGGCGGTCGGGGACGCCACCACGAAGGGGAGGTTGACCGCGGCGAAGGCGACGCCGACCAGCGCCAGGTAGCCCGTCGCGGCACGCAACGGGGCGGCTCCGGATCGCCGCGCCTCGAGGGCCACGCCGATGACCAGGAACGGGACGCAGAACCACGGTGTCTGCTTGACCGAGCAGGCGACTCCGAGGGCCACCGGTCCCACCCATGCGGGCAACCACGTGGTGGTGCGGCCCGGGTACCGGTCCCATCGCCACACGGCCAGGACCAGGAAGGGCACGAACAGTGCGTCGGTCCCCCCGTTGGCGAAGGGACCCAGGAACGTACCGGTCAGCAGGAGCAACGGGGCGAGCCAACGCAGGAAGGGGGGCAGCATGCAGGACACGAGGACGGCGGTGACCAACCAGGCCCCCAGGTCGACCCAGTCCGTGGCCAGGTGGGTGACGCCGAGGGCCATGGCGGGCGCCTGGAGGAGGAACGACCCCGCCGGGTACGAGACGCGCAGGACGCGCCCCCCGTCGGCGAGGTAGGTCCAGTAGGCGGCGGCCGGATGGAGCAGGCGGGCCGCCGGTGCCATCGACGCCGTGTAGGGGTCGTGACCGTCGAGCAGGAGCCGGGTGGCCACCTGGTTGAAGGCGGCCGAGTCGGTGGTGTAGAAGGGGCGGAGGAAGATCGCCGTCCCCTCGCTGAGACCGGCGGTCACCAGGGCGACGAGCAGCCCGGCGAGTGGGAGGGCACGGCCGAGGGGTCGGGGAACGGTCCACACCGCCACGGCCCCCATCAGGGTGACGAGTACCAGGACCGGCGCCAGCACGGACACCACCGGGCCGGCCGACCACGATCCCCACAGGCCGAGGGCGGATGCCAGGGCGGCCACCCACACCAGTGTCCAGGCGCACTGCTGCACCAGTGCCAGTGCGGCGACGTCCCCGGGACCCGGCGTGCGACCGGAGCCGGGAAGGTCGTCGCGTGACCTCGCTGGAGCGGGGGGTTCCTCCGGGATCACGGGAACACCGCGTGGGAACCGGTCTCGAGGACGGTCAGGAGGACCAGCAGGACGACGGACAGGGCCACCAGGAGGCGATGGGTCCGGCCCCGGTAGCGGGTGCCCAGGGCGATCACCAGGGGGAAGGCCAGCATGAGGAAGCGGGGACGCAGACCGACGGGCTGGGACACGGCCGCCGCCCCCAGTGCACAGAACCCGTAGAGCAGCACCGGGACCGGCTGGCGCTCCTGCACCATGAGCACCACCCCGAGGACGGCCACCACCGTCCCGGCCAGGAGGATCTGGCCGGTGAGCGTGGGCGCCATCGGGTCACGCAGGAAGGTCCACACGATCCGGAACGGGTAGACCACCGACGGATAGCTCGTCCATCCGCCCCGCTCGGTCAACCGCCATGCGTTTGGCGTGCCCGTGTGGGCCCACAGGTAGACCATGTAGGCGCCGGCGCCGAGCGGGGCCAGCAGCGGAGCCGCCAGCGGCCCGGGGCGACGGTCGACCCAGGCGGCGCGCCCGCCGGACCAGGCGCAGCTCACCACGAAGGCCAGGGCGACGGGGGACGCTGCGGTGGCCACCGCCCCCAGGACCCCGGCCGACCACCACCGTCGGTCGATCAGGGCGACGAGTCCGAATCCGACGCAGGTGACGACGATTCCCTCCGAGTAGACGAAGCTGAAGGCGAACGTCCCCGGGAAGACGGCGAAGAGCAGTGCGGCCCGACGGGCCGGGGCGTCGCCCGCCATCCGGTGGGCGAGGGACCCGACGGCGACCACGGCGGTGGCCCCGGTCACGCCGCTCAGCACGAGCGCGGCGACTCCCGGGTCGAACCCCAGGGAGTCGAGGCCACGGACCACGAGGGGGAGGAGGGGGAAGAACGCGATGGGGTTGGCGGCCACGTGACCCCCGACCATGGGCAGGTGGGCCGGGTAGCCGTGGCGCACCACCCGGAGGAACCAGGCACCGTCCCAGGTGGTGAGGTCGGCCACGATGCTGTTGTGCGTGGTGCGGTCGGCGACGGCCACCCCCACCACGGTCAGCACCCGGCAGGCCAGGTAGGCGACCAGGGCCGTCGTCGGGAACCACCGTCGGGGTGGCGCCGCCCGCCCCGACGGTGGCGCCGCATCCGCCGGGGCGGTCACACCCCGTGGTGCCGGGTCGCTCTTGGTGCCGGAGACGACCCGGCGCCGGCCCGTGGACGTGTCGGTGTGGGTCTCAGACGGCACGGACCGGCCCCTGTACGGCGGCCCGGGCGCGGCCGGAGGCGACGAACCACACGCCGGCGGCCAGGACCAGCGGCCCCGACACCCAGTAGGCGCCCCCGCCGAGCATCGGGGTACCCCCGGCGCCCACCACCAGCATGGCCAGTCCGGCCGTGGCAGCGAGCGCCCTCGACCGCTGGGCGGAGGTGGCGGCGAGGACTGCCACCCCCCACGACAGGTACCACGGCCACAGCGTCGGGCTCAGGATCACGAACAGGACCAGGGCGAGCCCGCACAGACGCACCGCGTCACGACCCCGGGTGTGGAGGACCATCCAGGCGATGGCGCCGACCGCGACCGCCGCACCGATCGCCTGGACCACCGTGACGGTGGCGTGCAGCGCCACCGGGGCACCGGCGGCGTGGAGTACGCCGTGGGCGAAGGTCCCGACCGAGACCAGCGGGGTGATCAGCACCCGGAGCTCGGTGGGTACGTGCAGAGCGGTCGGTCCCAGCCAGGTCCAACCGAGCCCCGCTCCGACCGTCACCCCCACGACGACGACCGCGGTGATGGCGGCGCTCTCGCCGATCACCCGCCACTTGGTGGCCACGGCGACCCGGGTGCACTCGTCGGCGGCGAGGAACACGATGCCGGCGGCGGCCGGCAGTTTGATCGTGGCGCCCAGGGCACACAGGGCGACACCCCACCGGAGCCGACCGGTCGTCCCGAGGGCCAGACCGGCCAGCAGCAGTCCCATCATCAGGGCGTCGTTGTGGCCGGACGCCACGAAGCTGAACAGCGCCAGCGGGCTGAGCACGGCCAACCACAGGGCGATCCCCGGGTCGGCGCCACGTCCACGGGCCAGGACCGGCAGAGCCACCATCATCAGGGCCACTCCCGCGAGCTCCACGGCACGGAACACCAGGATGCCGGAGACCAGGGACCTGCCCGAGAGGTCGGCACCCACGTGGCTGACGGAGACGAACAGGGGGCCATAGGGCGAGGCGGTCCCCCGCCACACCGAGGCGACCGAGGACAGCAGATCCCCGTGTCCGAGAGCCGAGGGTGCCACCACGTAGGGATTGAGACCGGCGCGGGCCAGCCGTCCCTGGGCGAGGTAGCTGTAGAGGTCGCGGCTGAACAGTGGCGGCCCGAGGAAGAACGGCAGCCCCCAGACGCCGAGGACCACCCAGGAGGCCCGCACCGTCAGGAGGCCCCGGTAGGCGAGGGACCCGAGCCCGGCCCACCCGACGAGGAGGATCCCGACCGAGGTGTAGAGCGCCAGGTGGGCACCGATCCCGGTTCCTGTCGGAACGGTGTACCACCAGTGGTCGCCCGCCGGCTGCGGGATCGACCCGATGGCGCTCCCCGACACCACCACGCCGACCGCACCGAGTGCCCCTACCGTGATCCAGGCGACCAGTGCGGTCGTCGTGCGCTGGGTCGTCCCCGCTGCGGTGGTCGGCACTCCTCTCCCTCTCCCGCTCCCGTGGGTCGCATCCCACCCGATCGGCCGGTGGCCGGGTCGACCGGCGCCCCAGACGCTACCCCGGCGGCCACGGGGTCCCGGGGCAGGTCGGATGGCCGCCGGGCTCACACCAGGCGCTGTTCCCACCAGGTGATCAGGTGGTCGATCAGTGAGGACCAGGCCCCGTGGAACAGGAGGATGAGGATGAACGGGAGGAACATGAGGAACGGCTGGAGGTTGTAGTAGCCGGCAAGGTACCGCTGCGGGATGAACCGCTCGAGCACCGCGGCGCCGTCGAGCGGCGGACACGGGATCAGGTTGAAGGTCCCGAGGATGATGTTGGCGAACCCGGCATAGAAGAAGACCTCCTGCAGGAGGGACATCGGCACCCCGGTCAGGAGGAAGGCCCGACCCCCGGAGGCCACGAAGCCCACGCCCATCAGAGCGGCGAGCGCGTAGTTGGTGAGTGGGCCCACGAGAGACACCAGCACGGTGTGGTTCCGGGGGCTCCGGAGGTTGGTGGTCATCACCGGGACCGGTTTGGCCCAGCCGTAGGCGCCCACGCCGGACAGGGTGAGCACGGCCGGGACCAGCAGCGTCCCCACCGGGTCCACATGGCG
Organism: Actinomycetes bacterium; assembly: GCA_021826655.1. The sequence continues at coordinate 8,455 of JAKAZC010000051.1, forward strand.
GATCGGATTGAGGCTCAGCCGACCCGCCCGCTTGGCGGTGGTGTCACCGAACGCGAAGGCCACGACCCCGTGGGAGATCTCGTGGAGGACGATCGACGGGATGAGGACGCAGAAGTAGATCAGCTGTGCGCCCGACAGCTTGTGCTTCCAGATGATGAGGCCGACCAGGACGACGACGACGGCACCGATGACCATCGTCCGCTGATCCGGCCGGAACCGGCGCCCTCCCGACCGGCGGGGGTCCCACGGCGTCACGGGCGGCCGCCGCTCAGGACCGGTTGGCGTGGTCGATGCAGAACCGCGTGGCCGGCATCGCCTCGAGGCGCGCCGGCGTGATGGCCACGCCACACACCTCGCAGGAGCCGTAGGTGCCCTCGTCCAGCCGGATGATCGCCGCAGCCACCTCCTCGAGGGCGTCCTTCAGCTTTCCGGCCAACGCCTCGGCCTCACCGCGCTCCGCGGTGACCTGGCTCGTATCGGCGAAATTGGCGTCGTAGTCGAGGCCCGTGCGCCCGTCGTCGAACCCGAGCTCGGACAGTTCCGCACGCAACTGGTCCTGCTCCAGCTGTAGGAGGCCGCGGTAGTCGATTGCGGTGGTATCGGTGGAGGCGTCGCTGGGCATCCGCGGAATCCTACCTGGCCCCGGCACCCCCGGCCCGCGGGTGGGCCCGCACGTACGCCGAGCGCAGGTGGTCCTGACTGAGGCGGGTGTAGATCTGGGTGGTGGCGATGGAGACGTGCCCGAGCACCTCCTGCACCACCCGGATGTCGGCCCCGTGGGCCAGCATGTGGCTGGCGCACGAGTGGCGCAGCACGTGCGGACTGACCACGTCGCCCAACCCGACCCGCTCGGCGCGACCCTGGACCGCGGCCCAGGCTCCCTGGCGGGACAGGCGCGCGCCCCGCACGTTGAGGAATACGGCCTCGGCGTCGCTCCGACGTGCGAACCGGCGGGGCTCCATCCCCGGTCGGCCCAGGGGACCCAGCCACCGGTCGAGGGACGTGCGGGCCGGACCTCCGATGGGCACCAGGCGCTCCTTGGATCCCTTGCCGAAGACGCGCAGCAGGCCGTCGTCACCGGTCAGGTCGTGCAGTGACAGCCCGACCACCTCGGAGATGCGGGCGCCGGTGCCGTAGAGCACCTCCAACAGGGCCCGGTCCCGCAGGTCGACCGGAGCGGTCCCGTCCACGGATTCGAGCAGGCCGATGATCTGGGACTCCCCGAGCGCCTTGGGCAGCCGGCGGGGAACCGTGGGGGACCGGACGTCGGCGGTGGGGTCGACGGTGACCGTCCCCTCCCCCACCCAGAACCGGTACAGGCCCCGCAGCGCGGTCGTCGCCCGGGCCAGCGACGCGGGATTGCGCCCTCGGGCCACCAGGTCGGCCAGATGGCGCTCGACGACCTCGGGCCCCAGGGTGGCCGTGTCCACGCCCTCGGCCGCGGCCCACTGCTCGAACGTCGCCAGGTCGCGTCGGTACGCCACCAGGGTGTTCCGCGACCGCCCCTTCTCCACCGCGAGCCACGACAGGTACTCCTCGGCACCGGTCGACAGGAGCTCGGGCACCCTCGCCTCAGCCGGAAGCGGCCAGGCGCCGCCGGGCCAGTGCCACGCCGAGGATCGTCGAGGCGTCGACCACGGTGCCCCTGTCGACCATGTCGTCGAATCGGTCGAGGGGCACCTCGACCACCTCCATGAACGACTCCTCTGCACCCTGGCGGCCGGTGGGGACCGGTCGGAGTCCGGTGGCCAGGTACACGTGGGCGATCTCGTCGCAGAATCCGGGGGTGACGGCCGCCCGCGTCAGCAGGGTGAGCCGGTCGGCGGCGTAGCCGACCTCCTCCGCCAGCTCCCGCCCGGCCGCCACGTCGGGCGGCTCGCCCTCGACGTCGCAGGTACCGGCCGGCACCTCGAGCAGCCACCGGTCGACGGCCGGTCGGTACTGGCGGACCAGAACCACGGACCCGGCGTCGGTGACGGCCACGACGGCCACCGCCCCGGGGTGGCGCACGATGTCCCGTGCGAAGGGCACGCCGTCGGGGTCGAGGAAGGTGGCCCGCTGCACGCGGATGCACCATCCCCGGTGGACGGTCTCTTCGCCGGTGGGCGTGAACACAGGCAGCTGATCCTCGGGCGTCAGGCCCCCGGCGTCAGCCGACCGCACCGATGTCGATCAGGTGGGGGTCGCGCCCCTCGGCCCGGGCCAGGGCGGCGCCGACGAGCCCGCGGAACAGCGGGTGGGGCTGGTCGGGGCGGCTCTTGAACTCGGGGTGGGCCTGGGTGCCCACCCAGAACGGGTGGCCGGGCAGCTCGATGAACTCGACCAGCCGACCGTCGGGCGACAGGCCGGAGCAGACCAGGCCGGCCTCCTCGAGCCGGCCCCGGTACCGGGGATTGACCTCGTAGCGGTGGCGGTGGCGCTCGGACACCACGACGTCGCCGTACGCCCGGGCCACCTGCGACCCGGGCAGGAGGCGGGCGTCGTAGGACCCGAGGCGCATGGTCCCGCCCTTGTCGGCCACGTCCACCTGTTCGTCCATCAGGTCGACGACCGGGTGACGGGTGGTGGCCTCGAACTCGCGCGAGTTGGCACCCTCCAGCCCCGCCAGGGACCGGGCCACCTCGATGATCATCACCTGCAGGCCGAGACACAGGCCGAGGAGTGGCAGGTCGTGCTCGCGTGCGAACCGGGCCGCCGCGATCTTCCCCTCGACGCCGCGTTCGCCGAACCCACCGGGGATGACCAGGCCGTCGAATCCGCGGAGGCCGTCGCGCTCCAGCAGGTCGGGCACCGTCGCGGCCTGGACCCACTCGATCTCCACCCTGGCCCCGTGGTGGAAGCCGGCGTGCCGCAGGGACTCGACCACCGACAGGTAGGCGTCGGGCAGGTCGACGTACTTGCCGATGATCCCGATGCGCACCGGGCGGACGGCGGCGGCGACCTGGTCGACGAGGTGCTCCCACCTGG
>JAKAZC010000052.1 GCA_021826655.1 Actinomycetes bacterium
ATCCTGTGGGCTCCCGGTGAGCTCGGCATCGCCCGTGCGTTCGTCGCCGGGGACGTGTCGGTCCAAGGCGACATCTTCGCCGTGCTCGTGGCGCTCCGGGACGCGTCACCGGACGACCTCCGCCGGGTGGACGTCCGGGCACTTGGAGCGACCGTGCGGGCCGCCCGTCGACTGGGCGCACTCGGGAAGCCCCTCCCTGCACCCCCCGAGGAGTGCCGCCCCGCCGGCCGCATCCACTCACCGGCCCGCGACGCCCGAGCTGTCAGTCACCACTACGACGTCGGCAACGATTTCTACGAGCTCGTGCTCGGACCAAGTTGGACCTACTCGTGTGCCCGGTTCCTCACGTCGACCACGACCCTCGAGGAGGCACAAGCGGCCAAGTACGAATTGATCTGCCGCAAGCTCGGGCTGGACGGACGACCGGATGCACGCCTGCTGGATGTCGGATGCGGGTGGGGATCCATGGCCATGCACGCCGCCGCCTATCACGGCACCCGGGTGGTCGGCATCGCCCTGAGTCACGAACAGGTCGACCGGGCGGAGGAGCGGCTGCGTGCTGCCGGGCTCGAGGACGTCGTCGAGATCCGGTACCAGGACTATCGGGACCTGCGGGGTGAACAGTTCGACGCCATCTCGTCCATCGGGATGTTCGAGCACGTGGGGACCGCCCGCACCGCCAAGTACTTCGCCACACTGCGCGAACTGCTGGCGCCGCAGGGGAGGCTGCTCAACCATGCCATCTCGTCGCCCGGAGGCTCGAGGCTCGGCTCACGGACGTTCATCGGCCGGTACGTCTTTCCGGACGGCGAGCTCGTCGACGTGGGTCAGGTCCTCCTGGCCATGGAGCGCGCCGGGTTCGAGGTACGCGACGTCGAGTCCCTCCGCGAGCACTACTCGCGCACGCTCCGCTGCTGGGTGGCCAACCTCGAGGCTCGGTGGGACGAAGCCGTGGCGTTGGTCGGTCGGGCCCGCGCCGACATCTGGCGCCTCTACATGGCGGGTTCGGCCATCGGATTCGACGACGGTGGGATCGCGGTCCACCAGGTCCTCGGTGTGGTCCCCGATCCCGACGGCTCGAGCGGCATGCCCAGCACCCGACGTGACTGGGGCTGAACCGGACGGGATCGGGACCGACCCCGTCCCGATCCCGTCCGTCGGGGGGGGCGGATCGGCCTGACGGCCGAGAGGGACGGGCCCGCCGGTCGTCGGTCAGCCGTACCCAGCCGGCGGCCGCTGGACGGCATCGGTGTCGGCGTCGGGCACTGCGTCCGGGGTCCGTGCGATCCCGGCATCGTTGTCATGGGACGCCGGTAGGGTCGTAGGCACCGTGGCAGGTGCGAGCGACGGGCCGACCACGCCCCTTCGGGCGAACCTTCCCGTGTCGACCCCGGTCGGCCTGGTGGATGCCGGGGTCGACGAACACCCGGCGGCGAGCAGGGCGAACGCGGTGAGTGCTCCCGCGGCGCATGCGGCCTTCCGGCAGGGGCCCGGCCTCAGATGCACCTCGTCGTCCCTCCGTCGGTACCGAAGCCGGGCGTGCACCCGGGCCTGTCGAGTGTACGACCGCGCGCCGGGGGATGCCCTTCACCACTGCCCGGCGATCGCCGGCCCGCTACTTGACGGTGAGCTCCCGGCGGTAGACACGGGCCGGGCCCATCCCCGCGATGGTGGCCGCCAGTCGGGTGAACACCGCAGCGGCCTCGCCATCCGGTTCGGCGACCACCACCGGCACGCCGTCGTCGCCACCCTGACGGAGCGCAGGCACCAGTGGCACCTGTCCGAGGAGCGGCACTCCGATCTCCTCGGACAGCAGCCGGCCTCCCCCGCTGCCGAACAGCTCGTAGCGGGTGCCGTCGTCCCCGGTGAACCAGCTCATGTTCTCGATCACGCCCCGCACGGCCAGCTTGAGCTTGCGGGCCGCGTAGGCCGACCGCTGGGCCACCCGCTGGGCGGCGGGCTGCGGGGTGGTGACCACGAATACCTCGGTCTTGGTCAGGTACTGGCCGAGCGACAGGGTCACGTCCCCTGTACCCGGGGGCATGTCGACGAGCAGGAAGTCGGGTTCGCCCCAGTAGGCGTCGACCAGGAACTGCTCGAGTGCCTTGTGGAGCATCGGGCCCCGCCAGATGACCGGCGTGTCATCGGCCACGAAGAACCCCATCGACAGGCAGCGGACCCCGTTCGCCGTAGGTGGGACCACCAGGTCGCCGATGATGAGCGGGTCGGTGTGGACGCCGAGCATCTTCGGAACGGAGAACCCGTACACGTCGGCGTCGAGGATCCCCACGTCGAAACCCGAACGGGCCAGGGCCACGGCCAGGTTCACCGTGACGGAGGACTTGCCGACACCGCCCTTGCCCGAAGAGATTCCGAGCACCCGGGTCTTCGAGCGGGGCTCCATGAATTTGTTCGGCCGGCCCTCTTCGTGCCCAAGTGACCCCCCGTGGTCGTGGCCGTGCCCCTCGTCCGCCGCGTGCATGACCCCCCCGTCGACGGCGTCACCCCGCAGCAGCATCCGCAGGCGGGCACGGGGTTCCTCCTCCATGACCACCGTGTCGACGACGACCTCGTCGACGCCGCCGACAGCCCTGACCGCGGTCCGGACCCGTTCCTCGAGCTCCTCGACCTGTGGGTAGTGGGCGACCGGGAGCGCCAGCTCGACGGAGGCCTTCCGGCGCCTGCTGTGGATGTGCCCGACCATCCCCAGTTCCCCCAGGGGACGACGCAACTCGGGGTCGACGACGTGGGCAACCGCGGCTGTGACCTGGGAGTCATCGATGGACATGGGGGGTCTCCTGAGACGAATTGGGCGTCCCCGGTAGACTAGGGGACGTGCAACCCGACCCGGACAGCCCCGTCGCCGTTGCCGCCTCGGACTCGGATAGTCAGTTCGCCGCGGCAGTGACCGCGGTGACCTCGGCCTTCGGGGACCCGACCCGGCGCGAGATCTACCTCTTCGTACGTGCCAACCCGGGTGCGACGGCCTCCGAGGTGGCGACCCATTTCTCCCTGCACCCGAACGTCGCCCGCCATCATCTCGAGCGCCTCGCTGCGGGTGGCTACGTCGAGATCACCATGGAGCGTGCCGCCGGACACGGGGCGGGACGCCCCTCCAAACGGTTCCGGGCCATCGGCAACGACCCGACGCTCGACCTCCTGACCCGGCGGGACGACCTCCTGGTGCTGCTGCTCCAGGAGGCGCTCCAGATGCTCGGGCCCCTCGCCGCCGAGGGTATGGCGGAGCGGGTGGGCGAGGAGTACGGCCGGACGCTGGCGGACCAGATGTCGCCGGGCGACAGCCAGCGCTCGTTGCGCACCGCCATGCACGCCATCGCCGACACCCTGACTGCCCACGGGTTCGCCGCCCACGCCGAGGACCAGGGGTCGTCCACCGCCGTGGTGGCCGACAACTGCCCGTTCGGGGATGCCGCCTCGCAGTATCCGGTGCTGTGCGCCGTCGACCGGGGGATGGTGAAAGGACTGCTCGCCGGACTGTGCGGTGAGGACCCTGCCGTCGTGCCCGTGGTGCTGTCGTCGTCCCGTGCAAGAGGCGACGACTCCTGCGCCGCCGTGGTCTGACGGGACCCGTGGGCCGCCACTACCTCGACCACGCCTCCACCACGCCGATCCGACCGGAGGCCCGATCGGCTGTGGCGGCGTGGGACGAGCTGGGCGTCACCGCCGACCCCGGTCGCGTGCACACCGAGGGCCGGATGGTGCGGGCCGCCCTCGAGGACGCCCGAGACCAGGTGGCCACACTGTTCGGGGTCCGTCCCCGTCAGGTCGTGTTCACCTCAGGTGGGACCGAGGCCGTCAACGCCGCCGTCTGGGGAGTCGTCGCCGGTTCTCCGTCCGGGAGCGGGGATCCTCGTCCACCGATCGCCTGCGCCGCCGTCGAGCACGCCTGCGTGCGCGATTCCTCCATCAGGCAGGGGGCGGTGGTGCCCATCGAGGTGGACGGGTTCGGGCGCATCCACCCCGACGCCGTGGGCGATGCGGTGGCCCGATCGGGTGCCGAGCACGGTCGGGTCCCACTCCTCGTGCACTGCCAGGCGGCCAACCACGAGGTCGGCACCGAACACGACGTCACCGGCGTCGCCGAGCGCTGTCGCGCGCTCGGGATCCCGCTGCACGTCGACGCCGTGGCCGCCGCGGGACACGTGCCGCTCGACATCGAGGCGTCCGGTGCCGACCTGGTCTCGGTGTCCTCGCACAAGATGGGTGGTCCGGCCGGTGTGGGTGCGCTCATCGTGCGCAGGGGACTGCGGATCGACCCGTTCATTGTCGGGGGCGAGCAAGAACGTGGTCGTCGGGGCGGACTCGAACACGTCACAGGTGCCATCGGGTTCGGGGCGGCGGCGGCGGCGATGGCCGAGCCGGGACGGATCCACGAGGAGGCGGTCGTGGCGCGCCGGCAGACCGGCGAGATGCTGGCGGCAGCCACGGCCGTGGACGGCGTCGTCCCCTACGGCGACCCTGATGGACGGTTGCCCCACATCGTGTGCATCGGGGTGGGAGGCGTCGAAGCCGAGCCGGTCCTCCTCGGCCTGGACCAGGCCGGTGTCGCCGTGCATTCGGGCTCGTCGTGCTCGTCGGAGTCGCTCGAGCCGTCCCCCGTACTCGAGGCGATGGGCGTGGACGGCGAGCGCTCGCTGCGCATGTCCGTCGGCTGGTCGACCACCGATCAGGACGTTCGGGCGTTCGTGGCGGAGTTTGCCGGTGTGGTCCGGCGGCTCCGGGATCTCGCCGGCTGAGTCGGTTCACACGGTCGGCCGTCGGCGCGGTCGCTCGCGAACCGGTCGCCGTGCCGGTGCACGGCACTAGGTTTGCCGCCATGCGAGCCGTCGTCTGCACAGCGTTCGGACCCCTCGAGGACCTGGTGGTCGAGGAGCGGCCGACACCCGCACCCGGCGAGGGCATGGTGGTCGTCGACGTCGCCGCCGCCGGTGTCAACTTCGTCGACGGACTCATCTGTCAGGGGAGGTACCAGCTGAAGCCGCCGACCCCCTTCGTGCCCGGCAGCGAGGTCGCCGGCGTCGTCTCCGCCGTCGGACCCGGGGTCGACGGTTGGTCGACGGGTGACCGGGTGCTGGTGTTCTGTGGCCTCGGCGGGTTCGCCGCACAGGTCGTGGCCCCCGCACTGGCCCTGGTGGCCGTACCCGACTCCATCGGCCTGATCCAGGCCGCGGCGCTCATCCAGAGCTACAGCACGATGCTGTTCACGCTCACCCGGCGGACGACGGTCGCACCGGGTGAGTGGGTACTGGTGCTCGGTGCCGGAGGGGGCGTCGGGCTGGCGGCCGTGGACATGGCCACCGCACTCGGGGGCCGGGTGATCGCCGCCGCCTCCACGCCCGGCAAGCTGGAGGCCGCCGTGGCCATGGGGGCCGAGGCCACCATCGCCTACGAGGCCGAGGACCTGAAGTCCCGGGCCCGGGAGCTCTCCGGCGGAGGGGTCGACGTGGTCGTCGACCCGGTCGGTGGCCGGCATACCGAGCCGGCCTTGCGTGCCACCCGCCACATGGGCCGATTCTGTGTGATCGGCTTCGCGTCCGGCCCGATCCCGTCCGTCCCGGTCAATCAGGTCCTCCTGAACAACCGGACGCTCGTGGGCGTGGACTGGGGCGGGTGGACGTTCCAGGAGCCGCTCGGAAACATCGCTCTCGTCGACGAACTCATGGGCATGGTGGCCGATGGACGGCTCCACCCGACCGTTCCGTCGACCCGGCCGCTGGACGAGGCGGCCGCCGTCATGGAGGCCCTGATCGGCCGGTCGGTGGCCGGAAAGGTCGTCCTCGTGCCCTGACGGCCCGCGTCTCGCCCTGGACGGGTTCGGTCTCGCCGCCGGGCCCGCCTCCTCGCCGCCCGTCGGGTGCGCGGCGCTCCCGTGTGGGTCAACCGTTCGGGATGCCGGGGGACGCCCCGGTGGGCACCCCTGCAGGCAGGGGCTCGCCGGCGTCGGTGAAGGCGGTCCGCACGGTGGACGCCGCCTGGTCGAGCACCGCCGTCGGGGGGTGGGCCGCCAGGAACAGGGTGAACTGGTCCGCCGCGCCGGCGGCGTTCGCGTCCTGTTGCAGGAGGAACGTCCCGAGATAGAGGTGCGCCGCGTAGTCACCCGGCGCGAGTTCCACCGCCTGGTTCAGCTTCGTCCGGGCGTCGGCCAACAGCGTGGCGCTGGACCCCTGCTGCCCGATCCGATACTCCAACCAGCCGAACTGGGCGAGCGCCACCTCGTCCTCCGGGTGGGCCGCCAGGACGGACTGGTAGATCTGGGCAGCGACACCGAGTTGTCCCTGGTTCTCGGCGGTGGCCGCCTGGTCCAATGACCGGGCGAGCTGCTGGCTGGCGCTGAGGCTCACCGACCCGGTGGCCGTCTGGCCGGGCAGCCTGTTCGTGGCGAACAGCGGGACGGCGACGACGAGGGCGACGGCGAAGCAGCCGATGGCGGCGGCCAGGAACCGTGCGTTGCGACGACGTCGTCGGGTCGGTGCCGCCACCGGCGCAGCGGTGGTTCGGGCCGTCGCGGGCGCCTCCCCGGCCATCGATGCAGGCTCAGGCCCATCCGACCACCCGCCGGCGGCGACCGGAGAGTCGGTCACGGTCACGACCGGCACCCCGGACGGACTACTCGCCGTCGACGGCGCGTCGAGCGCCACCAACCGACCGACGTCCCGCTTGCGCAGCGCGAGGTAGTCGGCGTCGGACAGGTCCCCGGCCAGGTACTCGGCATCGGCGTCGGCCAGTGACTGGGTCAGGAATTGGCGTCGTTCGTCGACCACCTCGGGAGCCACCGATCCGCCCCGGACGTCGGCGTCGAGGTCCTGGTCGCTGCGACGGCGGACGAACACGATGACGAGTCCGGCGGCACCGAGGAGCCCGACCACGACGGGAAGCGCCCAAACCAGAGCCGACCATCCGGTGGTCGACGGATCGAGCACGATGGCGGAGCCGTAGCGGGTGACCAGGAACTCCTTGATCTGCTGGTCGCTCTTCCCCTGCGCGATCAGGTGGGCCACCGTCGCCCGGACCGTGACGGCGGTGGGAGCGCTGGACACGGCGACCGACAGGTCCTCACAGCTCGGACAGCGGACGACCGACTCGATGGCCGTCGCCCGCTGTGCGTCGGTGGGTCGCGGCGACGAGAACACGCCTCCACCGAACAGGAGGGCGACCACCAGGACGACGCCGAGCACGGTCCATACGGGGACGTGCCGGCGGTTCACGCGCCCGACGCCCGCGCTCGCGCGATCAACCCGTTCAGGTCGGCGGCGGTCACCGGGGCGACGACATAGGCCACCACCCGGCCGTCAGGGGCGATCAGGAACGTCGAAGGAGGGGCTCGGACCCCGAAACTCAGGGCGATGGTGCCCCCCGGGTCGGCCAGTGTCGGCCAGGTGGCGCCCAGGGTCGCCTGGTAGGAACGGGCCGCCGACGTCGTGTCGTCGAAGACGACGCCCACCAGTCGGGCGTCACCGGGCTGCTGGTGCTCGAAGGCGAACTTCACGAGTTCGGGGCCCTCCTGCTGGCACGGTCCGCACCAGCTGGCGAAGAAATTGACCACCGTGTAGACGCCCGGGTCCCGGGACAGGGTAAAGGCATGTCCGTCGACCGTCGTCCCCTCGACCGGAGGGGCGACCTGACCCACCAGGGGACTCTGGACCTCGACCACCGATGCAGGGGGTCGGGTGGCGAGAACGGCGATGAGCCCGGCGGCGGCGACGAGTACCCCGACAGCGATCCACCGGGCGGTGTGCCGCATCGAGGTCGGCGACACGACCGGTCGGTCGGTCACGCTCGGCCCACCTGCGGTCGTCGGTATGGTCGTCGGTCCGGTCGTCGGTCCGGGTACCGATGCATTCGTCCCGGGGACGACGGGGAGTGTCACGGAACCTCCCTCGCCACCACAGGTTCACGCGTGCCAACTGGATCGGCGTGCGCGCCGGAGGCGACCTCCTCGCCGGCAGCCGCGCCAACGGGGTTGCCGTCCACAACCCGGTCCGCGGACCCGGACCCGACCGGCGGAGCGGACGCAACCACCGGCGCGGACACCGGGTCGGTCGGTCGGCGCCGCCGTCCGGGTACCGCCGACAGCACCGAGCCCACGACCACCAGGGCACCGCCGATCCACAGCCACATGACGAGGGGCTGGACAACGACGCCGAAGGTCCACGCTCCTCCCTTGTCGGGGATCGAGTTGATGGTCAGGTAGACGTCGGCGGTCACGCTCGAATCGACCGCCGGCGTGCCCACGGGCTGGGTGCCGGTGCCGAACTGGCTGATCGCCGGGGTGAAGACGGTCCCGCCGTCGATCCGCAGCAGTGCCTGGCGACTCAGGTGGGACGGCGCCCGCACGTTCCGGGCACCTACGAATTCCACGGTATGTCCGGCGAACGAGCCCGACTGACCCGGTGCGAGCACGACCGTACCCCGATGACCGAACGCGGTCGCCGCCGCGAGCCCGACTGCGATGACCACGACGCCGATGTGCACGACCATGCCCCCGTTGGCCCGCCCGGTGAATCCCCGCCACCCGGCCAGGAGAGCACGTCCCGGAGGCAGACCCGCGGCCCGGGCCGCCCGCCCCGCCCCCCGCACCGACAGCACCAGCGCCCGACCGGCCGAGGCCGCAGCGAACGCTCCCAGACCGAAGGCGAGCAGTGGCTCGATCCCGTGGATCCCGCCGACGACGCACGCCACCACCACCAGGACGCCGAGGGCGGCGGGGACCGCCAGTCGGCGGCGCATCACCTCGGCCGACGACTTCCTCCACGGCAGTGCCGGCGCCACCGCCATCAGGAACAGCAGTGCCAGCCCGAGGGGGATCACCAGCCGATTGAAGTACGGGGCCCCCACCGACACCTGCGCCCCGTTGTTGAGCGCCTCGTAGAGGAGTGGGAAGACGGTCCCCAGCAGCACCACGAAGGCGAAGAGGACGAATACCAGGTTGTTCGCCAGGAACGCCCCCTCCCGGCTCATCGCCGAGTCGATGCCGCCCGCAGAGCGCAGTCGGTCGCCCCGCCAGGCGATCAGTCCGACCCCGACGGCGAGCACCAGTCCGAAGAAGCCGAGCAGCAGCGGACCGATGGACGACGTGGAGAACGCGTGCACCGACTGGATCACCCCCGACCGCGTGAGGAACGTTCCGAGGATGGTGAGGCTGAAGGTGGCGATGACGAGCGAGAGGTTCCACACCCGCAGGAGGCCACGCCGCTGCTGGACCATGACCGAGTGGAGGTAGGCGGTCCCCACCAACCACGGAAGCAGCGAGGCGTTCTCCACCGGATCCCACGCCCAGTAACCGCCCCATCCGAGCACCTGATAGGACCACCACGCGCCGAGCACGATCCCCACGGTCAGGAACGTCCACGCGAAGAGGGTCCACCTGCGTGTCTCGCCCTGCCAGTCCTCGTCCACCCGTCCGGTCACCAGCGAGGCGACCGCGAAGGCGAAGGGGAGGGTGAAGCCGACCAGGCCCAGGTAGAGCATGGGCGGGTGGAAGAGGACGAGAGGGTTGTCCTGGAGGAGCACATTGGGCCCCAGTCCGTCGGCAGGCACGGCCCCGACGACGTGCGAGAACGGGTCGGCCGGGCCCAGCATGAGTCCGAAGAAGAAGGCGGCCACCGCGTACATCACCAGTGTGGCCCACGCGACGAGCCGGTCGTCGGCCCGGGACCGGAACCGCCAGACCATGGCCGTGGCGTAGCCACCGAGGATGACGCCCCAGAGCAGGATCGATCCGGCGAGCGCCGACCACATGCCGGTGATGGAGTACAGGAGCGGAGTCGACCGGCTGTTGTTGTCGGCCACGTATGTCAGCGAGAAGTCGTGGGTGACCAGCGCCCGCTGCATCGCCACCACCGCCACCACCCCGCCCAGGAGTATCAGGGGTGCGTAGATACGGCCGGAGCGCAGGGAGTCGGCCCGCCCGCGGGCGAGCCCGACGACGAGCACGGCGATCCCTGCGAGGGCGGCGACGAACCCCAGGAGGACGCCGGTGTGGCCGAGGGTCCCGTTCACGTGCGATCGCGGACCGGACCCGGCACCGCTCCCTCCGTCGTGCCTCGCAGAGCGCCCTCGTTCACGCTCCCGCCTCGCTCCTCACGGCGCCCATCTCACTGCTTGCTCCCGTCGGGCGCCGTGACCCGCGACGGGTGCTGGGCGATGTAGTTCGACGTGTGCTTCACGAGGATCTGGTCCGAGGCGAACAGGTCGCCCGAGAAATGGCCCACCGCGATGACGGGGATGTCCGGTTGGAAGAGCTGGGGCGGACTTCCCGTGTTGTGCACCGTTACGTGCGTGGACCCCGACGTGACCACGAAGTCGACGCCGACGGCGGTCGACCGGATCGACCCCGGCTCCACCACGCCCTCCAGGTTGAACGTCTTGGACCCCAGGGTCGCCCGCTGGGCGACTGCCTGATCGGCGGGGAGGTAGAAGTCGAGCGCGGTACCCAGTCCTTTGGCCAGGAGGAACGCGAGTGCGCCGACCAGAACCAACCCGACCACCACGTAGCGGAGGGTGGGGCGCTGCCGGGAGGTGCCGACGGGTGGCCGGGCCTCGGGAGGCGGTCCGGCGCCCGCGACGCCGGCAGGTCCGGTACCGGGGGGAACGGGGGTGGCGGGAGGCGCCGGGGGCGTGGTGGTCACACCGGACCCCCGGCGGAGGCGGAGGCACCGAGGGCCGGACCCTCGTGTCGGGCGCCGGCGGCCGCCGCCCGGGCCACGGCACGCGTCAGCCGGCGTCGGCGCCATACGAGCCGGACGGAGTAGAGGAACAGGAGGCCGAGGATCACCACATAGCCGGCGACGATGTACCGCATCAGGCCACCCCCACCGGATCGATCGGGACGGTGCCGGCGGTGCCGCCCCCTTCGGACCTGCGCTCGACCAGCGCCGCGCCGAGCTCGTTGGCGTCGAGCCAGTCCTCGAGTGCACCGATCCGGTACCGGACGAGGAGCATCCACACGAAGGCCAGGGTAAGGGCGACGAATCCGAGCAGCAGTGTCCATGCCATCGACCCGTGGATCTTGAGCGTCAGACCCGGGTTGAGGACCGTCGCACTCTGGTGGAGCGTGTTCCACCAATTGACCGAAAAGTGGACCAGGGGTACGTCGAGCACGGCGAACAGGGCGACGAAGGCGCTCCGGCGGGCACGGACCTCGGGCTCGGCCGGGACCCGACGGAGCGCGAGGTATCCCAGGAAGAGGACCAGGAGTACGGCGGTCAGGGTCAGGCGGGCGTCCCACGCCCACCAGACGCCCCAGGTCGGCTTTCCCCAGATCGAGCCCGACACCAGCGTGCACACGTTGAACACCACCCCC
>JAKAZC010000053.1 GCA_021826655.1 Actinomycetes bacterium
GTGCTTCCCCCACCACCTCGCCGAGGGCGATGCCGACGTCCTCCACGGTGTGGTGGGCGTCGACGTCGAGGTCCCCGACGGCGCGGACGACCAGGTCGATGCCGCCGTGCCGGCCGAGCTGAGCCAGCATGTGGTCGAAGAAGGGAAGGCCGGTCGCCACCTCGGTGGCACCACTTCCGTCGAGGTCGACCTCGACCTCGATCGAGGTCTCCTTGGTGGCGCGGGACACCCGGGCGGCACGTCGGTGGGAGCTCGTCGGAACAGTGGCGGGTGTGTTCATCGCAGACTTTCGGTCAGCGCGGCCAGGAACCGGTCGTTCTCCTCGGGGAGGCCCACCGTCACCCGAAGGCACCCGGTGAGCCCCGGCCACGCCGAACAGTCTCGCACGAGCACCCCGGCCGACACGAGATCGGCCCACACCGGACCCGGGTCCCTGGCGGTCGGCCGGAACAGCAGGAAGTTGGCGTCGGAGGGCCAGGTCTCCACCGGCAGGGCGGCCAGGCCGGCGGCGATCCGGCCCCGCTCCTCGGCGATGGAGGCCACCCGCTGGTCCATCTCGCCCACGTAGTCGAGCGCCAGGCGGCCGGCGAGCTGGGTGACGGTGTCCAGGTGGTAGGGCAGGGCGGCCGATTCGCACCCGGTCACCACCTCGGCATCGGCCACCAGGTAGCCGAGCCGCGCTCCGGCCATCGACCACGTCTTGGAGAACGTACGCACCACCACGACGTGCCGGGTCCCCTCCGGATCGGCGGCCCGAAGCTCGAGGGCCGACGACGGAGCGAACTGCCCGTAGGCCTCGTCGACCACCAGGAGGCCCGGTACCCGGCCGGCGACGGTGGCGATCTCGTCCGGGGTGTCGGCCCGACCCGTCGGGTTGTTGGGTGAGCAGAGGAACGTCACCACCGGGTCCGATTCGGCGACCACCCGGGACACGACGTCGAGGTCGAGGGCGAAGTCGTCGCGACGCGGGCCGGCCGCCACCGCCGTCCCGGTGATCCGGGCGATGTGGGCGTGCAGCGTGTAGGTCGGCTCGAAGAGCGCGGCGGTCCGTCCGGGCCCACCGTAGGCGAGCAGGAGGGTCTGCAGCACCTCGTTGGAACCGTTCGCGCAGAACACCTGGTCGATCCCGACCCCGTGGCTGTCCGCCAGCGCCCGGCGGAGTGCCGTCGCCTCGCGGTCCGGGTACCGGTGGAACTCGACTTCGGCGACGGCGGCGGCCAGTGCCTCCCGCCAGGCGTCCGGCGGAGGCAGCGGCGACTCGTTGGTGTTGAGGCGGACGTCGACGTCGACCTGGGCCGAGTGGTACCCGACGAGGGCACCCAGATCCGGCCGGACGGCCGGCAGGCGGCCCGCCCCCGGCGTCACCCCGGCCACCGGGCCTGCACCGACCGGGCATGGGCCGGGAGCCCCTCGGTCTCGGCCAGGGTGACCACGTGGGGACCGAGCGTGCGCACCGCCTCGTCGTCGATCCGGACGGCGTGGATGTGCTTGCGGAAATCGTCCACCCGCAGTGCACTGGCGAACCGGGCGGTCCGGTTGGTGGGCAGGACGTGGTTGGGACCGGCCAGATAGTCGCCGATGCTGGCCGGGGCGTTTGTTCCCAGGAAGACGGCGCCGGCCGAACGGATGGTGCCGAGGATCGACTCCGCGTGCTTGGTGAGGAGTTCGAGGTGTTCGGGCGCGACCACGTTGGACACCGCCGCGGCCTGCTTCGGTCCGTCGACCAGCACGGTCCACCCGCCGGTGCCGAGCGTCGACTCGAGGTCGGTCCGCCGGGGTGACCCGGCGACGATGCGATCGACCGCGGCGTCCACGGCGTCGGCTACCTCCTCGGACCAGGTGACGAGCCACGCCAACCCGTCGGGCCCGTGCTCGGCCTGGACCACCAGGTCGATCGCCGCGTACTCGGGCGGGGTGTCCGGCCCGGCGACGACGACGACCTCGGACGGGCCGGCGAAGCCGGAGGCGACCCCCACCACACCCGACACCTGACGCTTGGCCTCGGCCACGTACCGGTTGCCGGGGCCGACGATGACGTCGACCGCCGCGATGCTCTCGGTCCCGTAGGCCATGGCCGCTACGGCCTGGGCCCCGCCCACCCGGTAGACCTCCGTGACACCGGCCACGGCTGCGGCTGCCAGCGTCGCGTCGTCGACCTGTCCGTCGGGACCGGGGGGTACGCACAGCACGATCTCCTCGACCCCGGCCACGTGGGCCGGCACCGCACACATGAGCACGGTCGACGGGTAGCGCGCCCGGCCGCCGGGCGCGTAGCAGCCGGCGCGGTCGACCGGACGGACCAGCTGACGCACGGTGATCCCACCCGACACGAAGTCGTCGGGC
The DNA here is from genome assembly GCA_021826655.1 of Actinomycetes bacterium. The sequence goes on from JAKAZC010000053.1 coordinate 2,344, forward strand.
ACGTCGCCGACCTCGTGGGCGTGGTAGGCGAGGATGCGGTCGTGGGCGACGTCGAGCGCCTCCTGCAGTGCCGGCGGGATGCGGCCGAGCGCGGACCGGACCTGGTCGGCCGGGACACGGAGTTCGTCGAGATCGACGCGGTCGAACCGGGACGTGCAGGCACGAACCGCGGCGTCACCACCGGCACGCACCTCGGCGATGATGGCCGCCACCGCGTCCGATGAGCGGTCCTGCTCGTCGACCGGTCGGGGCAGCAGCGCAGTGAGTGCGCGGCGGTCCCCGGCGAAACCGCGGAGGTCGAGTCGACGGAGGGCCATGGCCCGTCGATGCTACCGGAACGTGGGCGGCGTCCTCCCGTGGCCGCGGCTCCACACGGCGTACGGTCCGGCTGTCCGGTCCGGCCGTCGCGCGACCGGCGGGGCCGAGACGTGTCGGTGGTGCCATGATCGTCCGATGCCCGCCAGCTCCGCAGAACTGTCCTCGCTCGCGACCGCGCTCGACGAGCTGACCCGCCGGGTGACCGTCCATGCCGACGCGGCGGACGCCGCCAAGGACGAGGAGACGGCACGTGAGCTCTTCGCCGTCGAACGCTCCCTGGCCAGTGCCAACCGCCGGCTGGCCCGCCTGGCCCTCGCCGTCGCCCGACGCTGAGCGCGGCGTCCCCCGCTGTCGCGGCGTGGGAACGCCCCCGGCCGGCGTCGCCACGTGGACCGCTCCCGGAGCCCGGACGCGGCGAAGGCACCCCGAAGGGTGCCTTCGCGCAAGTAGGTCGGGCGGCGGATCCCGATCCCTACTCGAAGGGACCAGTTGGCGGGAACTGGTCCGCCGACAAGCACAGCACAGATCGGCGGGAGATGCCAGTCATACGGGGGTGCAAATCGGGACCTTTTCTCGTGCGGCACGGGTTTTCGCAGTGAACGGACCCGGCGGCAGGGATTTCCTTCGTGGAACGGTATTCCGACAACGTTGTTCCCCGGAGCCTGCAACACCTATTTCCAACGGGCCGCCCCGCGCCGCGGTCGCCGTCCGACACCTCCGTCCCGGTCCTACCGTCCGGGGACGCGGTCAGCGGGCCGCCCCGGGCCGCACCGAGCCCGGCCCCCGCGCGGCGGCGACCGCGACCATGGAGGACGGGCAGAAGTCGGCGAGCACACACGCCCCGCAGCGAGGCGAACGGGCCCTGCAGGTGGCCCTGCCGTGGAGGATCAGCCGGAGGCTGAACCTGCCCCGCTGGTTGGCGGGAACCATGGCGTCCAGCTCGTGCTCGACGGCCACCGGATCGGTGGCCGTCGTCAGTCCCAGGCGGAGCGACAGCCGCTGGACGTGGGTGTCGACCGGCAGACCGGGGAGGCCGAATGCCACGCTCCGCACGACGTTCGCCGTCTTGCGCCCCACGCCCGGCAGCGTCACCAGGTCGGCCATCCGGTTCGGCACCTGACCGTCGAAGCGGTCGAGCAGCGCCCGGGCCATTCCGAGGAGGCTCCGTGTCTTGGCCCGGTAGAAGCCGGTCGGCCGGATCAGTGCCTCGACCTCGTCGACCCGTGCAGCGGCCAGCGACCGGGCGTCGGGGAACCGGGCGAACAGCGCCGGCGTGGTCCGGTTCACCCGCTCGTCGGTGCACTGGGCCGACAGGATGGTCGCGGCCAGGAGCTGGAAGGCGTCCGCGTGGTCCAGGGCGCACAGCTCGGCCGCCGTGCCCGGGAACAGGTGCCCGAGCCGGGCGTCTGTCTCCCGTGCCCGTCCGGCCGGCGTTCGGGGTCGGACCATGGGCGGAGGTTACCGGTAGGTTCTGCGCCATGGACGAACCCGATGTCGAATCGGTGGGCGTGCCGGACCCTGCGCTCGTCACCGACGTCACCGGACTGCTCGACCAGGTGCAGCGGGAGCGGTCCGTCGACGGCCTGAGCGAAGCCCGGCGCCGGGCGCTCGACCGGGCCGTCGGCGGTGCCGGCACCGATTTCGTCGCCGTGGTGGCCCGCGACCCCACCGACGGGCGGCTGCTCGGATACGCCCAGGTGGACGACGAGGGGGACCGGTCGTCCTCGAGCGGGGAGCTCGTCACCCTCCCCGACGGGGAGGTCGGCAGTCGGCTCGGGGATCGGCTCCTCGACGCCGCGCTCGGCGCGTTCGGGGCCGCCGGAGGCGGCCACCTCCGGCTGTGGGTGACCCACGCGGGACCCGTCGACGACTCCCGCGCCGAGGCCCGGGGCTTCGTCCACGAGCGCGAACTGGTCCAGTTGCGTTGCGGCCTCCCCCTGCCCCCGCCGACGCGCGCCGACGAGGTGGTCGTCACCCGCCCCTTCAGGGTGGACGGCGATGAGGCGGCGTGGCTCGTCGCCAACAACCGCGCCTTCGTCGGCCACCCCGAACAGGGACGGTGGGACCTGGCCACACTGCGGGCACGCGAGGGCGAGTCGTGGTTCGATCCCGACGGGTTCCGCGTCCTCGACGTCGGCGGTCGCCTTGCCGGCTCGTGCTGGACCAAGGTCCACGGGCGGACCCGGCCTGCGCTGGGCGAGATCTACGTGATCTCCGTCGACCCCGACTTCCACGGCCGCGGCTACGGCCGGGCCCTCACCCGCGCCGGGCTCGACTGGCTGTCGTCGGCGAGAGGCCTGACCATCGGGATGCTCTACGTGGACACCGCCAACCGGGCGGCCGTCTCGCTCTACGCCTCGATGGGGCTCACTCCCCACCACGTCGACCGCTCGTACCGGACCGAGGTCGCCGCCCGCCCCGGCTGACCGCCGACGGACGCGCCGGTCAGCCGGCGCCGACGAGGTGCCCGATGGAGTAGGTGACCGTGGCGGCCGCCGCCGAGATCAGCAACTGGCGGGTGGCCGACCACACCCACGAGCGGCCCGTGAAGACCGAGAGGGCGGCGCCGACGGCGAGCGAGGCCACCGCGCCGAGGGTCACCGACCCCCACAGTGCCCTGGTCCCGGTGGTGAACAACCACGGCAGGAGCGGGATCAACGCGCCGATGGCGAACATCACGAACGAGGAGATCGCCGCCTGGAGCGGCTTACCGGTATCACCCGGTGTGAATCCCAGCTCCTCGCGTGCATGTGTCTCGAGTGCCAGGTCGGGGTCCTGCATCATCGTGGTGGACAGCTCGTCGGCCAGGTCCGGTTCGATGCCGCGGCTGCGGTAGAGGTCGGCGAGCTCACGGCGCTCGTCCTCCGGCTCGGCGGCGATGGCCTGGCGCTCGACGTCCAGCTCCCGCTCCATCAGCTCGGACTGGGCCCGCATGGAGACGTACTCCCCCGTGGCCATGGAGAAGGCCCCGCCGATCAGCCCGGCGATGCCGGCCAGGCGGACCGACCCGGCACTGGAGTGCGCACCGGCCATGCCGAGGATCAACGAGACGTTGGAGACCAGTCCGTCGCTGATGCCGAAGACCGCGGCCCGGGCTCCGCCCCCGCTGATGTTCCGGTGCTTGTGTTCCTCGTACACGCCGACGAGCGTACCGACCGGGTGCCGGTGAGGGGTCACTGCGCGACGGAGGTAGGCCTGCCTCACCGACCCCGGCTCCGTTGGTGGTGACCCCGACCCTCACCTACAGTCGGGGCCATGCCTACCACCGTGCACGGAATCGAATCGTTCGACGACCTCGTCGGGACCCACCTCGGGTACAGCGACTGGCACGTCGTCGACCAGGCGCAGGTCAACCTCTTCGCTGATGCCACCGGCGACCACCAGTGGATCCACGTCGACCCCGAGGCGGCGGCGAAGGGACCGTTCGGCGGGCCCATCGCCCACGGCTACCTGACCCTGGCCCTGGCCCCGGTGCTCCTCGGCGAGGTCCTCCACGTCGACGGCATCTCGATGGGCGTGAACTACGGCTGCAACAAGGTCCGCTTCCCCTCGCCGGTGATGGTCGGTTCCCGGCTCCGGGTGGGCGCCACCGTGGCCGAGGTCGAAGCGGTGACGGGTGGGGTCCAGGTCGTGCTGGACCTCGTCCTGGAGACCGAGGGATCGGCCAAGCCGAGTTGCGTGGCGCAGGTGGTCTACCGCTACTACGCCTGACCGAGCCGTCCGCCGGTCCCATCCCGCACCCGGGATCGGGCCTGCTCCGACAATGCGAGCGATTACTCCTAGAGTGGGGGCATGGAGATGCGGGTGGAGGAGCTGTCGGCCCGGGCTGCCGTGTCGGTGGACACCATCCGCTACTACCAGAGCAAGGGAATCCTCGAGCCACCCCGGCGCCAGGGTCGGATCGCCTGGTACGGGGACGAGCACCTGGACCGGCTCCGGCGTATCCGCACGCTGCAGGAACGGGGGTTCACGCTGGCCACGATCGCCCGCCTGCTGACCGGGGAGTTGGACGCCGCCGACGAGGCACTCCTCGGACAGCTGACCGGATCCGCCCCGGCCGGCCCGGGCGCCCCCGGCGGGGACGGGCCCCCGGGCGACCCGGTGGGCGCCGCCGAGCTCCCCGCCGGGTACGGCGCGACCTACACACTCGCCGAGCTGGCCTCCGCGACCGGCATCCCACCGGCCCTGCTGAAGGCCATCGAGGCCGAGGGGCTGCTCATCCCGACCCGGGTCGCAGGCCAGGAGCGCTACACCCCCGACGACGTCGCCGCCTCCCGGGCCGGGCTCCTCCTGCTCGAATGGGGTATCCCGCTGGCCGACCTGCTCGACCTGGCCCGGCGGCACAACCAGGCGACCGAGGAGGTGGCGCGCACGGCGGTCGACCTCTTCGCCCGGCACGTGCGCGAGCCGCTGCGCCACGGCGCCCGGCCCGACGCCCTCGCCCACCCGACAGCGGGACACCAGGTCCAAGCCACCGGCGATGCGGCGGTCGACGGCCTCGTGCAGGCCTACGCGGAACTGCTCCCGGCCGTGACCACGCTGGTCGGCCACCACTTCACCCGTACCCTGGTCAAGGTCGCCCTCGCTCATGTCGAACAGGTCGGATCCGAGGAGGAGCGCCGGGCGGTGTGGGACCGCATCGAGGGCGAGGAGGGTGACCCCGGCCCGTCCGACTCCTCCACCCGATCGCCCGCGGACGGGTGGGTCCGCGGATGACCGGGGACCCGGCCGACGACCTGACCGCCGCGGCGGTGCCGGTCTCCGCTACCGTCTCGCTCGAGACCGCGGCCCGGGCCCGCGCCGTCGACCTCCCCACCGGCGCGGCCAAGACCGAACTCGTGCGGTCGATGTTCGACGCCATCGCCCCCCGCTACGACCTGGTCAACCGCACCATGACCTTCGGTCTCGACGTCCGGTGGCGGGCCCAGGCGCTGCGGGCGCTCGGACTGCCCCCCGGCGCCACCGTCCTGGACCTCGCATGCGGCACCGGTGACTTCCTCAAGCTCCTCCGGGCGGGCGGCTACCGCGCCTTCGGCCTGGACCTCTCCTGGGGGATGCTCGCGGCAAACCATGCCGGTTCGCCCCTGGCCCAGGCCAACGGCGCCGAACTGCCCGTGGCCGATGGTGCCGTCGACGGTGTCACCTGTGGCTACGCCCTGCGCAATTTCACCGAACTCGACGCCGTGTTCCGCGAGATCGGCCGGATCGTGCGTCCCGGTGGCCGAATCAGCCTCCTCGAGGTGTCCGAGCCCGACCGTGGCCTGCTGCGGACCGGGCACCGGATCTGGTTCCGTGAGGTGGTGCCCGTGATCGGCGGGCTCCTGTCGGACCGCTCCGCCTACCGGTACCTGCCCAAGTCGACCGCCTACCTGCCTTCGACCGAGGAGCTCCGCTCCCTGCTCGTCGAGTCCGGGTTCTCGGCGGTCAACCGCCGCGCCCTGTCCGGGGGACTCAGCCAGCTGATCATCGCCACCCGGAGCGGGCGACCGTGAGTGCCCGCGCCCCCTCGGTCGGCGCCCGCCACCCCGGCCACGCCTCCGAGGTATCCGCCCGGTACCGAGCGGTCCGGATCCCCCTGTCCGGCGGGGAGCCCCTGGACCCGTTCGCCCTGGCCGGCGCCACGGGGGTCGCACTGTCCGACGGAGGGCGCGTGCTGGTGGGGCTCGGCCGGGCACTTGTCCTCGATCTACCGGGTGGGATCGCCGACGGTGCCGGGGTCGACGCCACCGTCGCCTCGCTGGCCACCATCGCCTGCGACGACCGGCTCGACGGTGGACGGTCGGGCGCCCGGCACCCCGTCGTGGCGTTCGGCGCCCTCCCCTTCGACCGTGAGGCCCCGGCCGAGCTCGTCGTCCCCGAGCTCACCTACTGCCGTGAGGCCGACGGTACCGAGTGGGTCACCGCGGTGGACGCCGGAGGGTCGCCGCTGCCCGACCCGGACGACCCGTTCGTCGCCCGGTCGCTGCGATCCCTGCTCGCCGCCCGCGCCGCGTCCGCAGTCACCGACGGGCCAGGACCGCGTGCCGCCGCTCGCACTGCTCCCGCGATCACACCGCTGACCGACGACCACGCCTTCGAGCGGGCGGTGGGAGCGGCGGTCGACGCCGTGCGTCGCGGTGAGGTCGTCAAGGTCGTCCTCGCCCGCGCGGTCGACGTCCGGCTCGACGGCGAGGTGGACGTGCCCGAACTCCTCCGGCGCTGGCGCGCGCTGGAGCCGAGCTGCACGGTCTTCAGCGTCGCGACACCGGACGGTCAGTTCGTCGGAGCCAGTCCGGAGCTGCTGGTCGAGCGGGAATCCGACCACGTGCGCAGCCGACCGCTGGCGGGGACCACGGACCGGTTCCACGACTCCGGAAGCGAGCTCCCCGCCGCCCTCCTCGACTCGGCCAAGGACGGTGAGGAGCACCGGTTGGTGGTCGACGCCCTCCGCTCCGGGCTGACCCCGGTGAGCGACCTGCTGCACGTCCCCCACCGACCCGAGCTGGTGCACCTCCACACCATCACCCACCTCGGCACGTCCATCGACGGCACCCTGCGCCACGGGCCGGACGGCTCGCTGCCCTCGGCCCTCCACCTCGTGGCCCGGCTCCATCCGACCCCGGCGGTCTGCGGGGTGCCCCGCGCCGCGGCCACCGAACTCATCCGCGCCCTGGAGCCCGTCCCCCGTGGGACCTATGCCGGCCCGGTGGGCTGGGTGGACGGTGCCGGCGACGGCCGCTGGATGGTCGGCATCCGGGCGCTCACCGTCCACGGCCCGACCGTCCGCATGACCGCTGGGGTCGGGATCGTCGCCGGTTCCGACCCGCGCACCGAACTGGTGGAGGCCGACCTCAAGTTCCGGGCCGTGTTCGGTGCACTGGCGCCCGGGGCTGTGTTCGGGACCGCCACTAGTGGCTGACGGAGGCGTCGGCGACCAGCCCGGCGAGTGCCACCGGTGCGTCACGCGCGACGAAGTGTCCCGACCGGGCCAGCTCGATCGATTCGGCGCCGTCGATCGCTGCGGCCAGCGTGCGACCGGAGGAGGGGCGCACCACCAGATCCCACTCCCCCGCCACCACGACCGTCGGCACCCGGACCCGTCCCAGTGCGGCGGTCACGTCCGGAAGCTCGGCCAGGAGCGCCCGCTGCTCCACCAGGAACGTCCGACGGTGCCGGCCGAGCGCACCCCGCTCGCCGCCCAACACGCCCTGGTCGGGTAGGGCGGAGCGGAGCCGTTCACGGTAGCGTCCGGGGATCCGGTGGGATCGACGACGGATCCGCGGGAGCACCTCGCCGAGGGCGAGCAGGCCGGCCACCGTCAGGGCGTCCCCCACCACCGGCATCGCCAGCAGTCGGTCGATTCCGTCGAGGCTGTCGGGCGTACAGGCTGCACCGACCAGCACCAGGCTGCGAACCAGATCGGGGCGGCGGACGGCCAGGAGCACCGCCACGCCACCCGACCAGCTGTGCGCGACCACGGTGGCCGGACCTGCTCCGAGTGCGTCCAGCAGTCCGGCGGCGAGGTCGGCGTTCTCGGACAGTCCGCGGGCCTCGCCCGCCGTGTCGCCGTAGCCGGCCCGGTCGGGGGCGAGGACCCGGAACCGGGGGGCCAGGAGGTCGGTCACCGGATCCCACGACGACCCGGTCCCCGGTTGGCCGTGCAGGAGGAGCACCGACGGCCCCGTGCCCCGGTCGATCGTGGCCAGGTCGGGGTAGCTCACGGGTGTTCCCCACCGGTGCCGGGGAACCGGGACGTCGGGGCCGGGTCCCGGGGTTCCGCGCGGTCGGCGGTGTCGGCACCTGCGGTCACAGGTCCCGCTCGCACCCCGGTCCGACCCGGCGCCACGCCGTCCGAGGGCGGCGCACCGGCGGACGAGGGAACCGGGGCGTCCGCCGCATACGGCGCCGGCGCGTCGAGCGGGAGTTCCACGGTGAAGGTGGATCCCGCCCCGGGCTCGGACGCCACCGCCACCGAGCCGCCGAACGCCCGGGCCAGGCTGGCCACGATGAACAGCCCCAGCCCCGATCCGCTGTCCCGTGTCGCAGACGCGCCACGGTAGAAGCGGTCGAACACCCGGGCCGCCTGGTCGGCATCGAATCCGGGACCGTGGTCCCGGACCTCGAGTACGGCCCTGTCCCCGTCGGTGACCACCCGGACACCGACGGGGGTACCCGTGGGCGTGTGCGCCAGCGCGTTGTCGACCAGATTGTGCACCAGTTGCTCCAGGCGCACGGGATCACCCCGAACCGGCACGGGACCGGGTGCGTCCAGCTCCAGCGGGCGGGTGCCGTCCACCACGCGGGCGTCCTCGACCACCGCGCCCACCAGGGCGGCGAGGTCCACCTGCGTCAGTTCGGGTGCCGGCCCGTCCCCCTCGCGGGCCAGTACGGCCAGGTCGCCGACCAGCACCCCCATCCGGGCCGCCTCCTGCCCGATGCGCTCGAGCGCCCGGCCACGCGCCTCGTCGTCCGGCAGCGCGTCCTTGCGCAGCAGTTCGGCGTACCCCTGGATCGAGGTGAGCGGTGTGCGCAGTTCGTGGGAGGCGTCGGCGAGAAAGCTGC
>JAKAZC010000054.1 GCA_021826655.1 Actinomycetes bacterium
TCGGGCACGAACACGTCGTCGAAGAAGAGCTCGCCCTGGGGGTCGTCCCGGACGCCCATCATGTCCGCGGGGGGCCCGCGCCGGACGCCTGGCTGGAGGAGGTCGACCACCGCGAAGAGGCTGTGCACGAGATCCCCGTCGCCGCCCGCCTGCGCGTGGACGGCGGCATGCGTGGCGATCGGCCCCGAGCTGACCCAGGCCGACTTCTGGCCGCGGAGAGTCCAGCCGTCGTCGACGCGCTCGGCCACGAGCTGTGCGCGTCCGTAGCGGGGCATGTCGGCGTCACGGACAGCGAGGAAGTCGCTCCCGTGGTCCGGCTCGGTGATCGCCCAGCAGCCGTGGTACGACCCGGTCTCGTCGTCGACCCAGGGCGTCATGAGGTCGTCCTTGAGCTCCTGGCAGCCGAAGTTCGAGATGCACATCACGGGCAGCATGTCGACGAGGAATGCGGTGGCGAGCCCCAGGCTGCCCCACCCGAGCTCCTCCAGGACGATCGCCTGGGTGCGGGCGGAGATCCGATCCTCTGGACCGCCCGCCTCGGGAGGCAGGAACAGCCGGTGGTAGCCGAGGGACTTCAGTGTCGTCATGGCGGCGAAGAACGGCGAGCCGCGGCCGACCCGCTCGGCCGGCGACATGCGGTCGAGGGCCCGGGCCACCGGCCGGAGGACTTCAACCGCGATGCGGTGGGCCTCCTGGCGCAGGACGCGCTCGTCGTCGGACAGGTCCGCCAGGTCCAGGAAGCGCGCCTCGATCGCATGCGTCACACCGTCACCGTACGGATCACCCGAGCGGCCGACCAGGGCCGGAAGCCCCTACCGCGGAGCGCATCGCCGCGGTGCCCGGCGCGGGACGGCGGGAAGGGGTGGACGGCTCCATCCTCGAGGCACCAACGGCCGGCGGGTGCCCTGCCGGGGTGCCGGCCCGGTGGTCACCCCGGCGCTAGGGTTCCTCGGGCCGAACCGGCCGCAAGGGGGAACCGGAACGATGCAGTTGATCGTCGCAGTCGTCAAGCCATTCAAACTCGAGGACGTCAAGCGCCGCCTGCAGGATCTCGGCGTCCACGGGATGACCGTGACCGAGGTCCAGGGCTTCGGGCGCCAACACGGGCACACCGAGGTCTACCGGGGGGCCGAGTACCAGGTCGACTTCGTACCCAAGATCCGCATCGAGCTGGCCGTGAGCGACGATCAGGCCACCGAGGTGGTGGATGCCATCGTGGAGTCGGCGCGCACCGGCTCGATCGGCGACGGCAAGATCTGGGTCCAGCCCATGGACGCGCTCGTCCGGATCCGGACCGGCGAGCGCGGTCCCGACGCCCTCTGAATCGCACGCCGACCGCTACCACGGCACCCGCCCGCACCGGCCAAACGACAAGGAAGCACCATGCAGTCCGTCAACACCACCTGGGTCCTCGTGTCAGCGGCCCTCGTCCTGTTCATGACCCCGGGCCTCGCCCTCTTCTACGGGGGCATGGTCCGCTCGAAGAACGTGCTGGCGGTGATGATGAACAACTTCATCGCCATGGGCGTGGTCACCGTCCTGTGGGCGCTGGTCGCCTGCAGCCTGGTGTTCGGGCCCGACGTCGGCCACGGCCTGATCGGCAACTTCTCACTGGTCGGACTCGGCGGCATGGCCCACGGTCTGGCCGGCTTCGGCAAGGGGACGGCGTCACCGCTCGCCATCGTGACGTTCCAGATGATGTTCGCGGTGATCACCGCGGCGCTCATCAGCGGCGGCACGACCGACCGGATCAAATTCCCCGCGTTCGTCCTGTTCATCGCCGTCTGGCTGCTCGCCGTCTACGTTCCTCTCGCCCACTGGGTCTTCAGTCCCGACGGGTGGCTGGCCCACCGGGGCGTTCTCGACTTTGCCGGCGGCACGGTCGTCGAGATCAACTCGGGCTTCTCCACCCTGGCCATCGTGCTCGTGCTCGGACGTCGTCGGGGGTGGCCGAGCGAGGGCATGGCTCCGCATTCGGTGCCGCTCAGCCTGCTGGGTGTCGGCATCCTCTGGTTCGGCTGGTTCGGCTTCAACGCCGGGTCGGCGCTCGGGATGAACGGCGTGGCCGTCTACGCGTTCGTCAACACCGCACTCGCCGCCGCCGCCGGCCTGCTCGGGTGGTTGTGCTTCGAGCGGATCCGCGAGGACTACCCCACGTCGTTGGGAGCCGCGTCCGGTGCGGTGGCCGGCATGGTGGCGATCACGCCCTGCGCGGGCTTCGTGACCCCGATGGCGTCGTTGCTGATCGGGGTGGTCGCGGGCGTCGTCTGTGCCATGGCCGTCCGCCTGAAGTTCCGGCTCCGGTACGACGACTCGCTCGACGTGCTGGGTGTCCACGGTGTCGGCGGTCTGATCGGCATGCTCCTCCTCGGGCTCTTCGCCACCCGGTCGGTCAATCGCGCCGGCGCCAATGGACTGCTGACCGGAGGCGGGTTCCACCTCCTGTCCGTGCAGGCCCTGGCCGCGGGCGTGACCGTGGTCTTCACGTTCGCAGTGACCTGGCTGATCGCCACGGCCATCGACAGGACGATCGGCCTGCGGGTCAGTCCGGAGGACGAGTCCCGGGGGCTCGACCTGTCCCAGCACGCGGAGAGCGCGTACTCCATCGGTGGCATGGGCCGGATCGGCAGCTGACGGGTCCGCAGTCGCTGCGGGCCACCGTCCGACCGGCCCCGGGCCTAGTGTCGTGCGATGGCATGGAGCGAGCGCGACCTCCCGACGGTGCCGACGGTGCCGACGGTGCCGACGATCGGGCTGACCGCTGCCGGATCCACCTCGCTGCCCGCCACCCCGCCCTACCGGGCCGGTGCACCCAATGTGGTGGTCGTGGTGCTCGACGACACCGGTTTCGCCCAGCTCGGCTGCTACGGATCCGACATCGCCACACCGGCCGTCGACGGCCTGGCCGCCCGCGGGATCCAGCTCACCAATTTCCACACCACTGCCATCTGCTCGCCGACCCGCGCGTGCCTGCTCACCGGCCGGAACCACCACCGGGTGGGAGTCGGGATGCTGCCCGACCTGCCGATGCACTTCCCCGGCTACGAGGGGCGGATCGCCGACGAGGCGGGAACGCTCGCGCAGATCCTGCGCCAGGACGGGTACGCCACGTTCTGCGTCGGCAAGTGGCACCTCACTCCTCGTGACCAGCGGTCCCCGTCGGGCCCATTCCACAACTGGCCGCTCGGCAAGGGGTTCGAGCACTACTACGGGTTCCTCGGCGGCGACGCAAACCACTGGGCCCCCGAGCTGGTGCGGGACAACACCTACGTCGACCCGCCCCGCACCCCCGACGAGGGGTACCATCTGTCCGAGGACCTTGCCGACGAGGCCGTCGCCCGGCTGCGGGAGCTGCGGCGCAACCAGCCCGACCGCCCCTTCCTGCTGTGGCTGGCGATGGGAGCCACCCACGCGCCCCACCACGTCGCCCCGGCGTGGAGCGACCCGTACCGCGGGCAGTTCGACGGCGGATGGGACGAATGGCGCCGGGACGCCCTCGAGCGGCAGGTCCGCCTGGGTATCGTGCCCGCGGGCACCGCGCTGGCGACACCGTCGGACCACGTGCCGCACTGGGACGGCCTCACCCCCGACCACCGGCGCCTGTACGCCCGGATGATGGAACTGTTCGCCGGCTTCCTGACCCACGCCGACGCCCAGATCAGGAGGGTGCTGGGCGTCCTCGAGGAGCTGGGCGAAGCCGACGACACGGTCGTTGTGCTGGTGTCGGACAACGGGGCGTCGGGCGAGGCCGGCCCGCACGGCTCGGTCAGCGAGTTCCGGTTCGCCCAGGGACGGGACGAGGACGTCGACCTGAACCTGGCGATGATCGACGAGCTCGGCGGGCACAAGGCCTACAACCACTATCCGTGGGGGTGGGCCGAGGCCGGGAACACACCGGTCCGCCGGTTCAAGCGGTACACGTTCGAGGGAGGCGTCCGCGATCCGTGCATCGTGTCGTGGCCGGCGGGACTCGTCGACACCGGGTCGATCCGCTCCCAGTACTGCCACGCCGTCGACGTGCTCCCGACCCTCCTCGACCTGATCGGCCTCGAGGCGCCCGCCGTCGTCGGCGGGGTGGCGCAGATGAGTCTGGACGGCGTGAGCCTGCGCGGCATGCTCGACTCGCCCGACGCTCCCGACCCCCGTACGAGCCAATACTTCGAGTGCTGGGGAAGCCGCGCTCTCTACGAGGACGGCTGGAAGGTGGTCACCGACCACGTCAACCAGCTCACCCACGCCGACCGCGAGCTGATCGCCGGCAGCGACGACTTCGCCCGCGACCACTGGCACCTGTTCGACGCCCGGAACGATCTGGCCGAGAACGACGACGTGGGCGACCGGTACCCGGACGTGCGGGACCGCCTGGTGGCGCGCTGGTACGAGGAGGCCGAACACAACGGGGTGCTGCCACTGAGCGACGGGGTGGTGGACCGCCTCGCCCACTTCTTCCTGCCGTGGCCCTCGGGCGCTCGCCGGGTCGAGCTCCGGCACGGCGAGCGGGTCTTCGAGGACAACGTGCCCGTACTGTCGCACGGGTTCACCGTCACCGCCACCCTGGGCGCACCGCTGACGGCGACCACCGTCGGGGTGCTGGCGGAGCAGGGTGACCACAACGGGGGCTGGGTCTGGTTCGCCCGCGACGGCGCGCTCACCTTCGCCTGCAGCTTCGTCAGCGAGTACGTCACGACCATGACGGTGGCGCTGCCGATCGGCGCCACCGAACTCAGGCTGGTGGGGCGCCCGGCCGGGTCCGGGGTCGACGTGGCCGGGATCGCCGACGGGCGCCACGTGGGCGGGGCCCGCCTCCCGCACGAGTGGCCCGGGTTGTGGACCCCGAACTCGGCGGCGTCCCTGCTGGCCGGCGTCGGTCGCCCCCTGCCGGTGTGCGACGGCTACGACCCCCGGATCCCCTTCGACGGGGCACTCGAGCGGCTGGTGGTCGAGTCCGACGGCGGCGCGGGATTCGACGACCTCGCCCACCAGGTCGAGACGGCGTTCCGCAACCAGTGACCACGCCCCACACACCGATCGGCGCCGCCGACACGACCAGGAGGCGCGACGCGAACCGGTGACGACCACACGTGGGACGGACGGGTCCGCGACCCGGCCCGCCTGGCCGACCTGATCGCCATCCAGGACCTGGCCGTCGCGTACGCCTACGCGGTCGACGACCGGGACTGGCAGCGGTGGGAGACGCTCGTCCTGCCTGACGCGCTGGTCGACTACACCTCGGCCGGGGGGACCGCCGGTACCCCCGCCGAGGTCGCGGCATGGATGCCCGGCGCGTTGTCGGTCTTCGCCTTCTGCCTCCACATCACCTCGACCCACCAGATCCGGTTCCACGGGCCCGACACCGCCACCGGTCGGGTCCACGTGTTCAACCGCAACGGAGTGGAGTGGGAGGGCGCACCCGAGTTGTTCGACGTGGGCGCCGTCTACGACGACAGCTACGCCGCGTCGTGGACCGATGGCGGATCTCCAGCCGGATCGAGCACACCGCCTACGTGGGCGGCGGCGGGTTCGCCCGGATGATCCTGGCGACGGCCCGGAACGCGGCGACCGATCACCGACCGGCGCCGTTCGGCTGACGGACGGTGGTCCGGCCGGGGCGCGTCCCTGGTCCGGGCCGCGCCCACCGGTCGACGGTGCCAGAATCGTGGTGTCGCAGTCGCGCCCAGGTCGGGCACGGCATCGGGGACGCCACCAAGGAGAGCCTCACCATGCCGGGAGTGCACATCGTCACGGACAGTTCGTCGGACCTCACAGCGGAGGACCTCGGGGAATTCGACGTCGAGATCGTCCCGCTGAGTGTCCGCTTCGGAAGTGAGGAATTCACCGATGGTGTCGACCTGACGGTGACCGAGTTCTACCGTCGGATGACCGCCAGTGACGAGCTTCCCCAGACGGCCTGCCCGTCGCCCGGTGCGTTCGAGGAGGCGTTCACCCGGGCGGGCGACGCCGGGGCCGACGCGGTGGTCTGCCTGAACATCTCGGGCGAACTGTCGAACACCCTCCGGTCCGCGCAGACCGCGTCTGAGGCAGTGGCGGGCAGGATCCCCGTCCATGTCGTCGACAGCCACTCGGTTTCGAGCGGGCTCGGTACCCTGGTACTGGAGGCGGCTCGGGCGGCTCGGGCCGCGGCCGACGTCGAGTCGGTACTGGCCAAGGTGCGCGCTCTGGTCCCGAGGACCCACGTCATCGCCGCGCTGAACACACTCGAGAACCTGAAGAAGGGGGGCAGGATCGGCGGGGCCAAGGCGATGCTCGGGTCGATGCTGTCCGTCAAACCGGTGATCGACATCACCGGGGGCGTGGTCCACGAGGCCGGCAAGCCGCGGACCCGCCGGAAGGCCATGCAGCTGCTGTTCGACCGGATGGTCGAGGCCGGGTCGATCGACCATGTCGCCGTCATGCACGGCGGGGCCCACGACATCGGTGAGTTCCTCGACCTCATCGCCTCCCGTTTCCCCCGCGAGACCCTGCGGCTCGGCCAGCTGGGGGCGATCATCGGGACCCACGGCGGCGCCGAGATCATCGGCGTCAGCTGGGTGGCCGGGGCGTAGCTCCCGCGGTGGGCCCGGGGCCAGGCGGCCGGAACCGGGCGGCGGGTCCGGCGTCGTCGACGAAGGCGTCGAGCAGCTCCACCAGGACGGCCCGCTCGGCGGTGGTGTCGACCGGCTGCGGCGTGACCATCTGGGAGAGCACGAGTCCCCGCAGCGTGGCGAACAGCACCTCGCCGACGAGGCCCTGACGGCGACCGGCCCCGGGTGCGTCCACGACCAGCAGCGAGCCGAGCCGACGCATGTCCCGTGCCATCACCTCGAGGCCGGACCGGCGGGCCCCGTCCCGGTTGGCCCGGGTGGCGATGAGGATCTCCAGACTGGCGAGCGACTCCGGGCTGGAGAAGGCGGCCCAGGCCGCCTCCACCACCGCCCCGACCCGCCGGTGGGTGGGGCCGTCGGGGACGGCGACCGACTCGACGGCCCGCCGGAAGCGGTCGTAGCCGTCGGCCACGACCGCACTCAGGAGGCCGTTCCGGTCGCCGAAGTGGTACTGGATGACACCCCAGGTCACCCCGGCCCGCTCGGCGATGTGCTTGGCGCTGGCGGCGGCGAACCCCTCCTCGTCGATGCACCGGACCGTCTCCGCGATGATGGCCGCACGGGTCCTGTCCCCACGGACCTGGACACGGGAGCCCGACCGGGTGGGTCGCGTACCGGGTGACGCCGCCGCTCCCGGTGGCGTCACCCCAACAGACCCCGCACCTGGGACACCGGGAGGTCCCGGAGCGACACCAGCCCGGGCGGAGCGGCGCACACGGCGGGGATGGCGTTGACCGCCTTGGCCGCGGTGGCGAGGACCCCGGCGACGTTGTGGTCGACCCCGTCGAGGCCGAGATGGGTGTTGATCTCGACGCCGGGGCTCCCGGTGACGACGACGCGGTGGACGCCGGGGCGTCCCTCGGGTGCGGCCGGCCAGTCGGGGGCGGCCGCTGCCGTCAAACGGTTGACGTGCTCCATGACGATGGCGGACCGGCCCCCCACGATGCCCTCGACGGCGAACCGGACCGCGGCCACCCGCCCCGGCTCCACCCGCATCATCGTGCACTCGATCGGGTCGGTGGCCACCCAGGCCTCGTACCGCTCGCGGAGCTCCTCGAGCTCGACGCCGAGCTCGTCGGCCAGCAGGCGCACGGGACCGCCCCAGATCGAGGTCAGGACCCCGGGCAGGAAGAGCACCGGGACGTGCCCGGGGTCGGTGCCGAATCCGAAGCTGACCCCGGTGAACTCGGCGTCGTCGTAGGAGCCGTAGTCGCAGATCTCCTGGACCAGCACGCTGTCTGCACGGGCGGTCAGGCTGAGGGCCGCCAATGGGAGGAGGTCGCCCGAGAACCCGGGGTCGACGCCGTTCACGTACATCGTCGTGGCTCCGACCCGGCACGCCTCGGCCAGCGGGTCGCTCAGCCAGCGGTCGGCGTGGGGTGGGTAGACCAGCCACACCGGCGAGGTCGCCACGACGTCGGTGCCGGCGGCGAGGAACGCTGTCAACTCGGCGAGTGCATCCAGCGGCCGGGTCTCGGCCTGGCTCGCGTAGACCACGCAGTCCGCCCCGAGTGCGACCAGCGCGGCCACGTCGTCCGTCGCAACCACGCCGGTCGGCCGGTCGAGCCCGCACAGCTCTGCCGCATCCCTCCCGATCTTGTCGGCGCCGGACGCGTGGACCCCCACCAGTTCGAACTCCGGACGCTCGATCAGCTGGCGCAACGCATGGCGACCCACGTTGCCCGTCGAGAACTGGATCACCCGTGTCGTCATCGTTCCACTTCGGCCCGGCACCACCGAGGCGCACCCTTGCGCCTTGCGCCTTGCGCCTTGCGCCTTGCGCCTTGCGCCTTGCGCCTTGCGCCTTGCGCCTTGCGCCTCGCGCCTCGCGCCTTGCGCCTTGCGCCTTGCGCCTTGCGCCAAAGCATAGAGCGATTTATGTTCTTTCGGTCGGCCCGCAGATCAGGAGGTGCGCCCGTGGGAGTGCTGGACGGCAGGGTGGCGGTGGTCACCGGGACGAGTCGGGGCGTGGGCCTCGGGATCGCCCACCAACTGCTCCTGGCCGGGGCCACCGTGGTCGGGTGCTCGCGCGGCGAGCTGCCCGGGATCCCCGGGGTGTCGGACCTGCCGGGAACCGCGCACCGGTCGGCCCAGTGGGTGTGCGACCAGGGCGACACCGTGTCCATCGACGGGTTCGTAGCGCGGGTCGTCGACACCTACGGGCGGATCGACATCCTGGTGAACAACGCCGGGGGCACGGTGCCGTCACCACACGTCGAGAACGTCCCCGAGCTGGTCCAGAAGTTCCAGGGTGCGCCGCGCAGCGCCGACGACTTCGAGCGCACCGCGCTGTTCCACGCCTTCGCCGTGCAGATGAACCTGATCAGTCCGCTGTGGTTCGCCATCCGGGTCTTCCGGCAGATGCAGCTCCAGGACGGGACCGGATCGATCATCAACATCTCGAGCGGGGCAGGCCACCCCGCCGGGTCACCGACCCTGGTGTCGTACGGCGCGGCCAAGGCCGGCCTGAACCACCTGACCCGGTCCCTGGCCGAGGAGTGGGGGCCCACGGCCCGGGTCAACTGCCTGGCCCTCGGGCCCACCATGACCGACAACTTCCGGAGCTTCGTCCTTCCGGCAGACGACCCGGACGGGTCCGACTACTTCGGGAACGTGCCGCTCGGGCGGGCCGGGGAGCCCGACGAGGTGGGACGCACCTGCGTCTTCCTGTGCTCGGGCCAGGCGGACTACATCAACGGGACGACCATCGAGATCGACGGGGGCATGCTCCCCGGGGTCCTCTACGACGCCGGGCTGCGGACGATCACCGACCTGCTGTGACCGCGCCGGACCGGTCGTCGCCGGATCAGTCGTCGCCGGACCGGTCGTCGCCGGACCAGCCGAGCTCGTCGGCCAGCAGGAGGAGCACCTTGTTGGGCAGCCGCTCGCCCCGCTCGAGGAGCTTGAGACATCCCCGCACGTAGGCAGTACGGGCCTCGTCGATGCCACGGTCCCGGGCGGGCACGGCGGCCGGCGGGCGGATTCCGATGATGTCGGCCAGGTCGCCGGGGTGCTCGGTGACGGCGGGTTGGTCGACCAGCACCTCGAGGGTACGGAGGAGGTGGCGGCTGGGCGGCGAGCCCTGTTCCCAGCGGGCCACCGACTGCTGGGTCACCCCCAACTGGTCGGCCAGGTCGCGCTGGGTCATCCCGTGCCCCAGGCGGTAGGCACGGATGCGTCCTGCGAGCCCGTCGTGCGGCTCCGGTGCGTACTCACTTGTATCCACTGATTGTCCACGCTACCCCCGCACGTGGTCTGACCACAAGGCCCGGCCGGGACTGTACACACGTCCCGGGTCGAACTACACGACTGTCGTTCACACCCGACGTGTACGTGTGCGCCGGTGGGAGCCCCCGTCACGCCACCCACTCGGGGTCCACCCACCCGAAGCACTCGGCGTCGACCAGCTCGGCGCCGTGCCGGGCGTCGCCACCGATCGGACCGGCCGGGGGCGCCGCTCAGATCCGCTCGGGGACCATGTCGATGGCGCCGCACGGGCGTTCGCGGGCGCAGAGACCGCACCCCTTGCGGTGGTCGTAGTCGAAGGCGTAGGGATCGGGCCCGTCGAACCGGAGGACGGCGTTGTCCGGGCAGACGGCGAAGCAGTTGTCACAGGAGAAGCACGAACCACAGGACAGGCAGCGCCGGGCCTCGAACAGCGCGTTCTGCTCGGTCAGGCCGACGACGACCTCGTCGAAGGAGCGCTGCCGCCGGACCGCTTCCAGCTCGGTGCGCCGGGTCCGGGGCGCGTCGGCGACGGACCACGAGTTGAGCCGGTCGAACGTGGCCGGCTCCGCCACCTCGGGTGCCTCCGTCGGGCAGCCGGACAGGTAGTCGTCGATGCCGCGGGCGGCGCGGGCCCCGTGCCCGACGGCCACCGTGGCGGTGCGGGGCGACGGCGTGGCGTCGCCTCCGGCGACGACCCCCGGCTCGGCGGTCATCATCGCCTTCCCCGCCGGCAGCACCCCGTCCCCGGTGGACAGGACCGGGTCGCCGTCCAGCAGCGAGAGGTCGGTGTCCTGGTCGAGGGCCAGTGCCAGTGGATCGGCGCCGAGCTCGGCGAATTCGCCGGTGGGCCGGGGCATCCCCTCCCCGTCGAGCGCCCTCCGCTCCACCCGCAGGTGACCGCCGCGGAGGCTGTCGACGGTGCGAAGCCACCGGACCGTCACCCCCTCGGCCAGCGCGGCGTCCAACTCCTCGGACTGGGCCGGCATCCGGGCCCGGTTGCGGCGGTAGACGATCACCGCGTCGGTGGCGCCGAGCCGGCACGCCGTTCGGGCCGCGCCGACGGCGGTGTCCCCGCCCCCGTAGACCACCACGTGGCGGCCGTGGCGCGGCGGGTCGTCCTCGGCCACCCGGCGCAGCAGCGCCAGCGCGTCGAGGACACGGGTCGAGTCACCGGCAGGGAGGTCGATCCGCTCGACGGCGTGGGTGAGCACGAAGCCGTCCATGCAGACCATCACCGGGACCGAGAGCTCCTCGGCCGGCCGGAAGGCCAGGACGTGGAGGTCGACCGCCTCCTGGTTGGTCACGGCGAAGGGCTGGATCCAGCCGCTGCCCTCGGCCGCCATGGCGTCGCGGTGGTCGTT
>JAKAZC010000055.1 GCA_021826655.1 Actinomycetes bacterium
CTGCGTCGTGGAGGTGCGGCCTACGGTTGCGGACCAGCGCCGGATTCCGACCGGCTTCCCCGCCCGGGGACTTCATGCTGCAGGCTCGACTCTACCATCCGGTCCCGCTGGTACCCGCTGGTTCCCCTGGCCGCCTGGCCGCCTGGCACTCGTTCGCACCCCGCAACCGCCGAGGGCCGTCGCCGTCCGCCCGGCTACGGGTGATGCCCCGCCGGCTCGGCCACGTCCGGCGCCGGACCCAGCCACGCGGCCGTCGCCTGGTACACGCACGCCACCGTGTCCCCGAGCGCGCGGTCCACGCCGCACCGGTCGACCAGGGTCAGCACGGTGCACCCCGCGCCTTCCAACCGGGCCACCACGCTGGTGTTGGTCGCCCGGCCGACCAACACCAGCGTGGTGATCCCCCGGGCCCGGGCGTCCCCCACCACACCGCCGACGACCTTGCCGGCCAGCGAGGCGGGATCGAGCGCCCCCTCGCCGGTCAGGACGCGGTCCGCACCGACGAGCGCCTCGTCCAGGCCGACCAGTCCGGCCACCAGCCGGAAGCCCGATCGCAGCCGACCGCCGAGTGCCACCACCGCACCGCCCACACCGCCGGCCGCGCCGGAGCCAGGAACGCCCCGGACGTCGGTTCCGAGGTCGCGGGCCCACACCCGGGCCTGTTGACCGAGCCGTCGGGTGAGCACCGTCACCTCGTCGGGACCGGCGCCCTTCTGTGGCCCGAACACCACAGCGGCATCCTCGTACCGGGTGACGACGTCACAGGCCCCGACGAGGTCGACGCCGCCGAGTCCACCCGCCTCGTCGACGGCCTCCCACACCCCCCGACCGCCGTCCGTGGTCGCCGAGCCCCCCAGGCCGAGGATCACCGTGCCTCCGGGGCCCACCAGGCGGGAGGCGGCGACCACCAGCTCCCCTGTCCCCCGCGACGTGGCCCGGACCGGGTCGTTCCGTTCCGGTCCGCCGGCCAACTCCAGTCCCGAGGCCCGCGCCATCTCGACCACGGCCACACCGTCACCGCGTCGCCACTCGGCCTCCACCGGCGAACCGTCGGGGCCGGTGACCGGTGTGACCACGAGCTCGGGGCAGAGGCCCGCGCACGCGTCCAGCAGCCCCTCACCACCGTCGGACATGGGGAGGCGCAGCGCGTCCCAGCCGAGGTCGGTGGCGGCTACCGCCATCGCCCCTGCGACGTCCGCCGCCGTGGCCGTCCCCCGGAACTTGTCCGGCGCGACCACGACCCGAGGCATGCCCGGACCCTACCGAGCACCGGACCTCCGGGTCGGATCGCGTCCATCGGCGGCGCGCCGGGGCCCGGTCAGCCCCGAGGCCGGGCGTAGGTACCCCGAACGGCGGCGGCGTCCACCGACCCGTCGGACTCGATCCGGTTCCCGCCCCCCAACCCCCAGGCCGCCTGGACCGGGTCGACCGGGCGGCCCGTCAGGACCGCGGCCGCCTGCACCGCAGCGCCGGTGGCGAAGGGCTCGTCCGTGTCGGGCACCAGGACGGCACGTCCCGACGGGTCGAAGTAGCCGGTCCCCCAGGCCTCGCCGCGGTCCGTGACCGTCCGTCCGGTCAGGCGGTACGTCAGGTAGTCGTAGGGGAACAGGATCGACCGCACGGCGCGGGCGGTGTCCGGCCGACCCGGGCAGTCCGGCGAAGACGAACAGGACCGTCGAGCCGGGACGGTCACCGGCGTTCGTCACCGAGATCTCGAGTGAGGCCGCGGTGACGACCGGTCCGTCGTGGTGCAGCCGCAGGGACGCCGGGTCCGGGACGATCGCGGTGTATCCCATCCCCGCGCCGACGTGACCGTGGAACAGGTCGTCCCGTGCGACCGACGGGCGGCGCAACTTGGTGTCGAGGTTGAGGCCACCGGTGGCGAACCCGCCCCCGGCCAGGATCTCGTAGAGGACCAACGCGCTCTTCTCCGCCGAATTCGGGAACTGGTCGGTGTCCCACCCGTTCTGCGGGGTGCCCCGGTTGGCATCGATCCAGGCGAACGCACCGGCGGACAGGGCGGTCGCCACCTCGTGGTGGAAGGTGTGGCCTGCCAGGGAGGCGTGGTTCGCCTCCAGGTTGAGCCGCATCTCGCCCTCCAGGCCGTGCCGGGCGAGGAAGCCGACGATGGTGGCCACATCGTGGTCGTCCTGGTGGTTCGGGGGCTCGGCCGGCCCGGGCTCGACGAGGACGGTACCGGTGAGCCTCGAACGCCGCCCTCATCTTCTCCCGTGCCGCCGCCATCGGGTCACGCCCCGACGCGCTCCACGGTCGGTCGAGCGTGCCTACCCCGAAGCCGTCGGTGCCCGGCCACACGAAGCTGTGCCGGTAGCACACGGCCATCCGGAGGTGGTCCTCCATGCGCCGACCGGCGACGACCAGGTCGGCGTCGTACCACCGGTAGGTCAGCGGGTCGTCGCCGTCCGGTCCGACGAAGCGGACCGGCCCCACCCCGGCGAAGAACTCGCCGGGTCCGGTCACGTCCCCGTCGGTCCGTGTCTGAGGCTGTACACCCTGGCATCATCGCGTCCAGGTCCCGCACGCGCCACCGACCGCCCCGGATGAGGACGGCACGGGGTGTGTAGGGTCGCACCGATGGTCCCGTCCATACCGGAGCCGCCGACGGCCGACGTGCGTGCCTTCGACGGACCGCTCCCGAAGGACCTGCGGGAGGCCCTTCGGGCCGAGTGGGCCCGGGTGCTCCACCCACCGTTCGAGACGCCGCTGACCGCGGCCGTCGACCCGGGGCTGATGAGCTCGGCGTGGTTCTTCCTCCCCCCGAAGGCCGTCGACGAGGTGTTCACCCTCCACGGCAGCGTGGCCTTCGCGTTCGTCCTGTCGGGTTGGATGTACTCCGACGTTCCGGCCACGAACGTCCTGGCGCCGGACGGGCTCCGGATCCGTGCGGCGATGGATCAGCCCCGGGTGCTGCGGCGTCTGCTCCTAGCCAAGGGCACGGTCCTGAGGTGCTTCGTCGCCCCGGTCTGCCTGCTGATCTCCCTGATCATTCACACTTCTCTCGAGGGTCCACCGCTGTCCGGCTGGTCCTCAATAGCTTCGGGAGCACTGGAGCGTTCGGTCTGACTTGAAGTCATGTGGCGTCTTCGGGCGTCGTCGACCGGGCCCTTCCAGTCAGCACATTGACAACGGCACGCCCCGTCTCCGAGGTGGGTGATTGGTCGGGATTGCTGGAACAATCCTGACCGCCCGTCGCTCCGATCCGAGACGGCCGTGCCACCCCTCAACCGCTTAAGGAAGGAAGGGATGGCCATGACCATCGTAGAAGCTCCCGTCGGCATCACGGGTGGTGTCGACACCCACCTCGACAGCCACGTCGCTGCAGCCCTCGACCCGCTGGGCAGGCTTGTCGGCACTGAGTCCTTCGACGCCGATGCCGCCGGCTACAAGGCGCTGCTGGCGTGGCTCGAGACCTTCGGCCAGGTCGACAAGATCGGTGTCGAGGGCACCGGCTCCTATGGGGTCGGACTGTCCCGGTTCCTGCGTCGCCGTGGCGTCGAGGTGATCGAAGTCAACCGCCCCAACCGCCAGTCCCGTCGCAACCACGGCAAGTCCGACCCCCTCGATGCCGTCGAAGCGGCCCGTGCCGCGATCAGTGGCCGGGCGCTCGGAACCGGCAAGACCAAGGACGGTCCTGTCGAGGCCATCCGGGTCCTAGTCGTGGCCAAGCGCTCGGCCCGACAGGCCCGGGTGAAGGCCATCGTCCAGATGCGCCATCTGGTGATCACCGCCCCTGACCAGCTGCATTCCAGGCTGAAGGGCTTGTCGGTCACGGCCCTGGTGGCCGAATCCTCCAAGCTCCGCGCCACCCGGGCAACCGATCCGGTGACAGCGGCCACCAAGGCGTCGCTGTGCTCACTGGCCCACCGGGTCCAGGCCCTCGAGGCCGAGCTCGACGAGTTGAACGAGCAGATCGAGGCACTGCTGCTTGCCACTGCACCTGACCTCATGGCCCGGTTCGGTGTCGGACCCGACACCGCCGCGTCGCTCTTGGTGGCCGCTGGCGACAACCCTGAACGGCTGCACTCCGAGGCCGCCTGGGCGCACCTCTGTGGGGTCTCCCCGATCCCGGCCGACTCCGGGAAGAACGCCGGCCACCTACGCCGCCACTGTGGCGGTGACCGCCAGGCCAACAGCGCGCTCTGGCGCATCGCCATGGTGCGCATCGCGCATGATCCCGAGACACGGATGTACTTCGACCGACGCGTGAAGGAGGGCCGGACCAAGCGGGACATCATCCGGATCCTGCAGCGCTACATCGCCCGCGAGGTCTATCGCTACCTCCCTCGCGGCTGAATCCCCGGGCCGTGGGTCTGGCTCATCCCTAAACTGTCGCCCTCCGGGGCTGACTTACCGGCGACCCGCCGACCCACGATCCGGGACACCTTCCACCAAGACGCGTGACTTCATAAGAGCATGCCCTCGCTCAGCGATTGGCTCATGAATGTTTTGTCCGCTGTCTTCACCCCGGAGCCCCTCGGAGGGGCTTGACATTGATAGGAGCGTCGCCGGCGCCGGACAGTCGGACAAGATCTCGGCCGTCTACTCCGCCGTCGCGATCGGGATCGTGCCGTTCGGCGTCCTCGCCGTCTCGGGATGGCTCGGCATCGTCTACCAGTACCACCCGGTCCCCCTGCGCTACCGGTGGCGCCCCCGGCACGATTCCGGGGCGATGCTGGTGCGCTGGGGCATCCTCGTGCTCCTCCCGTACGCGATCGTTCCCGGACTGACGATCGCCTTCCTCTCCCCCTCACTCCTCATCTGGGGCCTGACCTCCCCGAGCGGACTGACCGCCAAGCTCCCCGACAACGACGTCGGGCTCGGTGTCGGGCTGGCGTGCCTGATCGCCGTCGCCGCCGTCTGGATCGGGCACCATGTCTCGCTCCGCCTGATCGCACGGCGCCGCGACGCGTCGGTGGCTTATCTGACCGACCCGTTGCGCGGTTGCGCACCCCGTTGCGCACTCTGGCAGGGTCTCACCGCCCGGTGGGCCCGGGTCGGCGGGATCCGTCCCGGACCCACGATGGCCTGACAGGCTGGGGCCGTGGCAACGACCTCCGTCTTCGGCGTCGGTGACGTCGAACGGCGAGCGCTCCTCGGCACGGCGCTCCGGGCGATCGTCAGCACCGCAGTCCTCCTCACCGTCTACTTCCTGATGCCGATGAACACGCACCATGCCGGCCACGGCCTCGTGCGCGACGTCGGGGTGATGGCCCGGCTGGGCGTCGCCACCGCGATCTTCCTGTCCGTCCTGCTCCTCGAGATCCGGGGCATCACCAAGGCGAAACATCCGATGCTGCGCGCCGCCGTGGCCATGGCGGTTGTCATCCCCCTCTTCCTGATCTTCTTCGCCTGGATCTATCTGAACCTGTCCGGCTCGGAGCCGGGCAATTTCGGCACGCACTCCGCGATGACCCGGGTGACCGGGCTGTACTTCACGGTGACGGTATTCTCCACGGTCGGGTTCGGGGACATCACGCCCCACTCCGACCTGGCCCGGATCGTCACCACCGTCCAGATGCTCGCCGACCTGGTCGTGATCGCTGTCGTCGTCCGGCTCATCCTGGGCGTGGCCGGCCGCAGCGCGGACGAGCACATTGTGACGAGGCAGGCCGAGGCGACGGCGGGAACGGGCGCCCCGCGTGCTGAACGGACCCCGTGACGTGACCGACTCCTGACGGACCTCGTCGGGCACATGCCACAATGCCCGGATGCTCACCAACCGCGTGACCGAACTGCTTGGAGTCGAGATCCCCCTCGTCCAGGCTCCGATGGGCTGGATCGCCCGGTCGGCGCTGGCCTCGGCCGTGTCCAACGCCGGCGCCATGGGCATCATCGAAACGTCTTCGGGCGAGCTCGACGCCGTCCGGGACGAGATCGCCAAGATGAAGGACCTGACCGACAGGCCCTTCGGCGTCAACATCGCCCAGGCCTTCGTGGCCGACCCCACCGCCATCGTCGACTTCGTCATCGCCCAAGGCGTGCGCTTCGTGACCACGTCGGCGGGCAGCCCCACCGCCTACACCTCCCGACTCAAGGACGCGGGCCTGACCGTGTTCCACGTCGTGCCGACCATGCGGGCGGCGGCCAAGGCGGTCGCCGCCGGCGTCGACGGGTTGATCGTCGAGGGCGGCGAGGGCGGCGGCTTCAAGAGCCCCCGACCCGTGTCGACGATGGTCCTGCTCCCGTCGGTCACCACGGCCTTCGACGTTCCGGTCATCGCTGCCGGCGGCTTCCTCGACGGCAAGTCCATGGCGGCCGCGCTCGCCCTCGGTGCGGAAGGGGTGCAACTCGGCACCGTGATGGTGACC
Source organism: Actinomycetes bacterium (assembly GCA_021826655.1). Next base: position 6,330 of record JAKAZC010000055.1, read on the forward strand.
GCCGAGGAGTCCCCCATCCACCCCAACTGGAAACAGGCGGTGCTGGATGCCGCGGAGACCGACACCGTCTTCCTCAACCAGCACGCCTCGCCGGCTCTTCGTGCGTTGCGCACGGCGCGTTCGGAGGCGCTCGAGTTCGATCACCAACGCAACGCCATGGCGGCCTTCGGCAACGTGTCGGACCTCTACTTCGGTGGCGACCTCGAGGCCGGCATCGCGCTCGGGGGTCAGGTGGCCGGACGCATCGACGCCGTCCGACCGGTGGCAGAGATCATCCGGTCGTGCGCCGACGGGTGCGAGGAGGTGCTCGCCGCCCTCAGCGCCCGCTACGTCCCTGCCTGACCGACTGCCGGTGCTCATGTCATCAACCGGGCGCCCCCTGCGTGTCAGGCCTGGGTGAGACGCCAGCTCGCATCGGAGGCGGGGGAATTCGCCGTCGCGCGCGAACCGGAATTCGCCGCCGCGACATTGGGCCCGCAGCGGGTCACCGCGTGCGCGGCCGGACGTCTCCCGGAGATTGCACAGTGCGGAAGGCAGGCCGCACCACCGAGCGAGGGCCGAGTCGGAACACTGGACGGCCACCCTCCCGACATCCGGGTCGGCCCGCTCGATGACGGTGTCGCCCCTCGGGTCCCGGTCTCACGCTCGCGTTCCACCACGGGAATGTGCTGGAGACACGTGAGGCGGAGTTCGTCCCGGACGTAGCGGTGGACATCCGTGGAACGGTCCGGGTCGACTCGGTGGACACCGGACAGGCCGTTGACGTCGACGTGCAGGGTACGCAGCCGCGCCGGCCCTCGCTTCAGCCTGTCCGAACTGGGCCCGCCCGGCTCGTCGACGCGGTACCTGTCGTGGACGTCGGGCGGGTAGTCGATGCTGCCGCCCAGAAGCTCCCGGTGGCGGCCCAGGAATCCGCACCACTCGTCGATCAGAAGCGCGCCCCTGGACCGGATGGCGTGCGGGAGCTGCCTTCCGGGACCACCGACCGACGTGGCTGTGTCGCCCCCCACCGGGGAAGTCGACATCCGTCGGGGTTGGTTCGCCGCGTCGGAACGCCGCGGTGACCTCACCCTCGGACTGTGACCCGACATCCTCGCTGCGGTGCTCGGAAATCAGGTCTTCCGACACGAGGGATCGTCGCCAGGGTGGAGCGCTTCCTCCCACGCGAAGTAGTGGTAGGCACCGGCTCGACTGCCGATCGGACCCGGGGCCTGGCGAGCACGTGGCAGGGCAATCGGAAGGTGCTCGACGTCCGGTCCCGGCGCTACCACGCCTATCCGATCCTGGGCAGTCCGGTCGGCGTGGGGCCTGCGTCGATCGTCCGTGCTCCGCTTCGTGCGTGGCGTCGGTGTCCGTTCGGGGAGCGTACCGGTGTCCTGGCAGGGGAGCGGACCGTGACAGGGTCACCACCCGTCCATCGGTCAGACTGTCGGTCATCCGGGTTGCCGACTGCGCCGCGGAAACCCCGGCCATCCGATGCCACGTCACCACCAGGACCGCCATGGACCCCGATGCCCTCTCCCCGATGACCTCCTTCACCATCGACCCGGGCCATGCCGCCCGGCTGGCGGCGATCGCCCCCGAGAACGACGGTCCGGTCTGGGTGGTCCACCTGATGCGGCACCGGCGCCGCGCCGGCCACACCGACGACGGTGGGACGGGACGGGACGGCCGCGCCGCAGGCGGCGCCTCCACCCCACTCGGGCCCTACCGGGAGGTCGGCGGCCAGCTCGTGTTCCTGTCCGACGTGGAGGCACAGCTGGTCGGTGACGACCACGAGTGGGAGCGCGCCGCCGTGGTCCGCTACCCGACCCGCCGGTCGTTCCTCGCCGTGCAGGAGCTTCCCGGAGACGTCGCGCTCCACGAGCACGAGGGCGCCGGAATGGAGGCGAGCTTGGTCCTCTGCTGCGTACCAGCGGACTGGCCGGCGGTGCCCGATGGCGCCCCTCGACCGTTCGACGTGCCCTACCCGTCTACACCGGACGACGGTCCGGTCGTGCTCCTCCACGTTGTCCGGTACCTCGGGGAACGGCGCACCGGCGACCTGGACGTCTACCGGGGTGCCGCCGGCCGGTCCGCGCTGCCCCATGGCGTCCGCATCGGTGCCTGGTTGGACGTCGAGGGAACGGTCGTCGGCGACGGCCGCGTGTGGGACGAAGTGCGATTCCACGTGTTCCCGTCACGGGCTGCCTTCGAGGCGGTCGCGTTCGACGCCGGTCGCATCGCTGCACTGGCGGACTGCCCGGAGCCGGCGATCGCCGACGTCCACACCCTGGTGCTCCGACCGGTGATGGACCGACTGGCCGCGTCGATCCGCAGCTGACCCAGCGCCGCGGGATCACGATCGTCGCCCGCGACATGCGACCCGCCAGGGTACCGAGGTCCGTCGTGCCCGCGCCCGTGTCGACAGGGCCCAATCGACCTCCTCTCAGGCGTCATCGATGAGTCGGTCGGCTTCGACGGGAGTCTGCGGGACGTCAACGGACCCACCTGCAACCGCTCCGACCGTCGACGAAGTTCGGCTGCAACCTCGAGCATCACCATGGGCGACCCGGAGATCGCGGCAACGGTGGGCGCCGCCAATTGGAGGTGTCCGTCCCCGCACTCGCTCTCTCGGTCGAGCCGGCTCCGGAACGACGCTGCGTACCGGGTAGGCACCACCGATGGTCCCGCCATCAAGTCGACGCACAGTGTTCCCGTGGGCGTGTGCCCACCGATGCGAGCACGGTGTCGTCGTGCGCGAACCGACGCACGACGCCAGCCATGTGGGCCCATGGGCCTCCGGAGCTGGGCACCACGACGGGCAGCCACAACCCGTCGAGGACCATCGGCCGTCCGACGACGGCCGTCCGGTCAGGAGGCGTACCTGCCCAACTCGGCGCGAGCCAACTGGCGGCGGTGGACCTCGTCGGGCCCGTCGGCGAAGCGGAGCGTGCGGAGTCCGGCGTACATCCGTGCCAACGGGAAGTCGTCGGACACGCCGCCGCCGCCATGAGCCTGGATGGCCCGGTCGACGACGCGCAGCGCCATGTTTGGCGCGACCACCTTGATGGCCGAAATCTCGGTCGCCGCCCCCTTGTGACCCACCGTGTCCATCAGGTAGGCGGCTTTGAGGGTGAGGAGGCGGGCCTGCTCGATCTCGATTCGCGAATCGGCGATCCACTCGCGGATGACCCCCTGTGCGGCCAGCGGCTTCCCGAACGCCTCACGGCTGAGCACCCGACGGCACATCAGCTCCAGCGCCCGTTCGGCCATGCCGATGCACCGCATGCAGTGGTGGATCCGCCCGGGGCCGAGCCGGGCCTGGGCGATGGCGAAGCCCATGCCCTCCTCGCCGATGATGCTCGACGTCGGTATCCGCACGTCCTCGAAGCGCAGTTCGCAGTGTCCCTCGCGGTCGGTGTACCCGAAGACCGGCAGGTTGCGCACGATCGTGAGTCCCGGGGTCCCCCGGGGCACCAGCACCATGGACTGCTGCTGGTGGCGGGCCGCCGCCGGGTCGGTCTTGCCCATGACGATGAACACGGCGCAGCGTTCGGATGCCGCACCCGAGATCCACCACTTGCGACCGTTGAGCACGTAGTCGTCCCCGTCACGCACGATCGAGAGCTGGATGTTGGTGGCGTCCGACGAGGCCACATCGGGTTCGGTCATGGCGAACGCCGACCGGATCCGACCCTCGAGTAGTGGGACCAGCCACTCGTCCTTCTGCTGGTCGGTCCCGAACAGCGCCAGGACCTCCATGTTGCCGGTGTCCGGCGCCGAGCAGTTCATGGCCTCGGAGGCCAAGTGACTTCGGCCGGCGAGCTCGGCAAGGTGGGCGTAGTCCAGATTCGGCACCGGGTCGGGTGTCCACGGGGTGTCGTGGGGCATGAAGAGGTTCCACAACCCGCGGGCCCTGGCCTCCGTCTTCAGGTCCTCGATCACGAGGGGGTGGGCGTGCGGGTCACCGGCGGCACGCATCTGCTCTTCGTAGACCGACTCGGCAGGTAGAACCACGGAGTCGATGAACTCGGTGACACGCTGGCGGAGGTCCGCCCCGCGGGGACTCGGCTCGAAGCTCATGGGTGACTCCTCTGTCGGATGGTCGGTCGGTGTCCGCCTCCCGGTGCCGAGCCTTCGGGACCGGGACGGCGGGGAAATCGGGCGGCCTGCGTTGTCCGAGGGTAGCCAAGACGAGCTCCTTCGTGACGGCGGCGCGTGGATCAACGGGACCAGCCCGGCACCCGAGTCCATGGAGGCCAGCTTGAACACGCTCGAGGTGATCAGCAGCCAGTAGGACCGCATCCGGAGCCCTGCAACGGATCGGACCTCAGGGCGTCCGGGGCCCCCACGCGATTGGGGGGGGCACACCCCGGCCCGACCTGCGCCCATATCCGTTCGGGGATGCTCCCACCTCGATCCGACGTCTGGCATGAGGTTGCGCCCGTACATCGGGTCGGAGCCGACCAGGTACTCAGTGACGCAACCATTCCCGGATCGACGGCACACGCGTTCCGACGACAGCGGCGCAGAGTACGACGAGCATGCATGCGAGCGCGACGATCCACATCGCTTGGATCCCGGCCGCAGATGAAGGAAGCACAACGGCCAGAACCATGGCACCGACGATGAGGCGGTAGGCATTCATGTGCCACGTGAACCAGCGGCGCTGCATGCCGACCAGCCTACCGCTGGCCCGGTGGTTCGGCGGCCCGGCCGCTCGCGGCGTGCAGGGCCACTCTCCCGGCAGGCAGGCCGGACTTCCGCAGCTCGTAGGCATTTTCGGGGGTCCGGATCGGGATAGTCCCTGGTCCGGGTGGTGCGAGGCACGGAGCGAGTCGAAAAGCGTAGGCACACGTCTACTTGACTG
>JAKAZC010000056.1 GCA_021826655.1 Actinomycetes bacterium
AGATCGCTGATGTCGTCGAGCGTGAGCAGGCGCGTGGTCATCGATCCTCCGGCGGGATCCCGTACGCCCGGGCCAGGAGTTGCATCGGATGCAGCGGTCGGGTCCCGGTCTCCTGCTCGATGGCGCCATTCGCCAGATGGCAGTCTCCACAGACCACCTCGTTACCGGCAGCAGCGATCTCCCTGGCCATGGGATTCGCCACCTCGCGGGCCAGCTCGTAGTTCTCGGTCCGGTAGCCCCACGTGCCGTCGATCCCCGAGCAGCGCTGCACCAGGTCGGCCGTGATCCCGGCCAGTTTCAGGAGGTCACGGCTCTTCAGACCGATGTGCTGGGCCTGCAGGTGGCAGGAGACGTGATAGGTGACCCGATCGGGGACCGCACCGGACTTCCGTCCGGGAAATTCCGTGTCGAGCGAGGTCCCCTCCCCCCGACGCAACGCCATGAGGTACTCGGCCGGGTCGGCCGTGTGCGCCGCCACCAGTGCGGCGTCGGCGGCCGACGGCGAATCGGCCAGGTACAGGGGATAGTCCTTCTTGACCACGTAGGTGCACGTCGGCTGGGCGACGATCACGTGGCGTCCCGAGCGGACCTCGTCGGCCAGGGCCGCCACATTGACGGCGGCGGCCCTGGCGAACTGGGTGACATTCCCCTGGTGGAGCCATGGTGCACCGCAGCACCGCACCCCCTCGGGCATGGAACATGACACCCCGTTCCGCTCGTAGACCTTGACCAGGTCCTTTCCGATGGCGGGCTCCATGTACTCCACGAAGCAGGTGGGGAAGACCGATACCTCCCCCCGGTTCCCGGCGATGGACCCGAGCGTCCCGCCGGTTGCGCTCCGGCGCCGGAACCACGTGGAGAACCGGATCCGCGCATAGGGCGGGAGCAGCCGCTCCGAAGCCACGCCGGCCGACTTCTCCATCAGCTTCCGGGCAAGCGAACCAGGTGTACCGGTGAGGGAGTTGACCAGCGGTGCCGCGGCCGTCGACACCCGGCCCAGGAGATCCGTTCGGGCCAGTGCCTGGTCCGTGATCCGCTCGCGCACCGGCCTACCGGCGGCGTGTCGCACCGCGTGGGCACGCATCATCAGTCGCGGGAAGTCGAGCTTCCACTCGTGCGGCGGGACGTAGGGGCACTTGGGGTAGCAGAGCTTGCACTGGTAGCACTCGTCCACGACCCGGTCCTGCTCCGCGGTGGTCATCGCGGACACGACCCCGTCATGTGAATCGACGGAGTCGAACAAGGTCGGGAACGACGGGCAGAGGTTGAAGCAGAGCCTGCAGCCTTGACACAGGTCGAAGACCCGCTCGAGCTCGACCCGGAAGTCCCGTTCGTCGAAGTAGGCGGGATCGTCGGGCGTGTAGGTGGTGGTCATGGCTCGGTCACGTGGACGTCATCGGGGCGCCGTCGCAGCGTCAACCCGGCGATGCCCCGTAGGGGTCCAGGTGTGGCTCCGGTCGTCACGGGCCGTTGCCGGGCAGCTTGAGGTGGCGGGGATCCGTGTGGCTCCCGGCCGGGGGCCGACCCACTGCTCAGGAAACGGATGCCAGGCCCTCGGTGAAGCGGCCAGCATGGCTCTTCTCGGCCCGGGCAAGGGTCTCGAACCACTCGGCGATCTCATCGAATCCCTCGTCGCGGGCGGAACGGGCGAAGCCGGGGTACATCTCCGAGTATTCGTAGGTCTCCCCCTCGATCGCCGACTTGAGATTGTCCTCGGTCGGGCCGACGGCGGCGCCGGTCACCGGGTCGCCCACCTCGCGGAGGAAGTCGAAGTGGCCGAAGGCGTGACCCGTCTCACCTTCGGCGACCGACCGGAAGAGGGCGGCGACGTCCGGGTACCCTTCGACATCGGCCTTCTGGGCGAAGTAGAGGTACCGGCGGTTTGCCTGGCTCTCTCCGGCGAACGCCTGCTTCAGATTTGCCTCGGTCTGACTGTCCTTCAGTGCGGGCATTGTGGTCCTTTCCGGTCGGTCCTGCGTGGGTCCTGCGTGGGTCCTGATTGCGAACGACGTGGGGTGGACGGAGTCCGGTCGCGGTTACGTCGGGGCGTCCAGCGTCGGGGTCGTCGCCCTCCGACCGGGATCGGGTCCGCGGTGGGTGCACCGAGGACAGCGTCCCCGGAAGACGACCTCGGCGGATCCCAACTCGAATCCGAGATCCGCCCCGGGGGGGACCGAGAGCTCCGGGAAGTCCACGACCAGGTCGCGGACCCGACCACACTCCCGGCACACCAGGTGATGATGCGGGTCGTCGACGTTGGGGTCGAACCGTGCGCTCCCCGTTCCGACGTCGAGGACCGTGATCTCCCCGAGTGCCGCGAGATCGTGCAGCGTCTGGTAGACGGTCTTGAGCGACATGGTCCCCATCTCGCGCAGTGCGGCGACGTGGATCGCCTCGGCGGACGGGTGCGTCTCGTCTCCCTGCAGGATCCTGAAGATGCACTGCCGCTGTGCCGTGACCTTCCGCCCGGTACTCCTGAACAGCTCGGTCAGCTGCTCGGGGTTCTGCACACACGGAGGTTACCACTATCTATTGTTAGTTGACAGTTCTTGTAGAGGAGACGGGGGGCGTCCGGGCGGACCGGGATGGCCCCGCCGGAGACCGGAGCCACCTGTGGCAGGCTTTGGCCATGTCTGAGCCAGCGACCGCTCCCGGCGGGCAGCACGACCCGTTCACACGTGACCTGGCACTGGCCCGACTGTCCTCGGAGCCGTTCGACGTCCTGGTCATCGGTGGTGGGATCACGGGGGCCGGTGTCGCGCTCGACGCCGCCAGCCGGGGCCTTCGCACGGCACTGGTGGAGAAGGACGACTTCGCCTCGGGCACCTCCTCCAAATCGTCGAAACTGATCCACGGCGGCCTGCGCTACCTCCAGCAGCACGAATACCGCCTGGTGTACGAGAACCTGGCCGAACGCCAACGACTCCTCGACAATGCCCCCCACCTGGTCACTCCGCTCCCATTCCTCATCCCCCTGTTCGGCAGGTCGGGCGTGGTCAACAAGGGCGTGGCCCGCGTCTACCGGACCGCACTGTGGCTGTACGACCTGACCGGGGGTGTCCGCATCGGCCGCCGCCACGAGCGGGTCACCCGGGATCAGGCACTCGCTCACATGCCCACCCTGCGGGCCGACCGCCTGGCCGCGGGCTTCCTCTACTGGGATGCCCGGTCCGACGACGCCCGTCTGACACTCACGGTGCTTCGCACCGCCGTACTCGACCACGGAGCCACAGCCGCCAACCACACCCGTGTGACCGGTCTGGTGACTGACGGCACGGGCGCGGTGCGAGGGGCGGCGGTCGAACCTGACGGCGCCGAGCCGTTCGAGATCCTCGCCTCGGTCGTCGTGAACGCCGCCGGGGTCTGGTCCGACGAGGTGCGCGCCTTCGACGAACGCAGGGACCCTCACTCCATCCGCCCGGCCAAGGGCATCCACATCACGGTGCCGGAAGAGGCATTTCCCTGTGACATCGCGGCCGTCATCCCGGTCGAGGAGGACAAGCGGTCCATCTTCGTGGTGCCCTGGGGTGACCAGGTCTACCTCGGGACCACCGACACCGCATGGAACGGCCCGCTCGACGACCCGTCGTGCACGCCCGAGGACGTCGACTACATCCTGGAGGCAGCCAACGCCATCTCGACCCGCGTGCTCAGCCGCGCCGACATCACCGGGATCTGGTCAGGCCTGCGTCCTCTCCTCGCCCCCCAGCAGAGGGGCGCCTCGTCCGAACGCACCGCCGACCTGTCCCGCCGCCACACCGTTCGGACCTCACCCGGGGGCCTGGTCACCGTAACCGGCGGCAAACTCACGACCTACCGCAAGATGGCCGAGGACACGATCGACGCCGTCGTCGCCGGCCTGGGCCGGCCGGGTCTCCGCTGCCGCACGAAGAGTCTCCGCCTCCATGGCGCGCCCTCCGGCAGTCGTGTCGTGCCCAAGGTCGGGGGCGCAGGGACCAACGTGCGCCGGGACCCCGCCGACCCGGTCGCGTCACGGGCCGCACATCTCGCCGGGCGCTTCGGCACCGAGGCCGACGGAGTGCTGGCGATGGCGGAGGGACGACCCGAGCTCCTCCAGCCACTCGTCGCCGGCCTCCCCTACCTGGCGGTGGAGGCCCTGTGGGCGGTCCGCCGGGAGATGGCCCGCTCCGTGTCCGACGTGCTGGACCGGCGGACCCAGTCCTCTTATCGTGACGCCCGGGGATCCGCGGACGCAGCCGGAGCAGTCGCCGAGCTCATCGGGCCCGAACTCGGTTGGGACGACGGGCGCATAGGCGTCGAGGCGGACGCCTATGCGGACCACGTGCGCGAGCGACTGGCCACCGCCGGACTCGATCCGGCCGTGGAACCACGCGTCGCGGCGGACGGGTCGGCCTCGATGGTCGCTCGGGTCGAGTCGGTCGAGTCGGTCGAGTCGGTCGAGTCGGTCGAGTCGGTCGAGTCGGTCGAGTCGGTCAATGTGGGATCCGGCGACGGATCCGGGGCGACCGAGGTATGAGCCGACTGACCCCCGCCACACCGATCGACGCCTCCGCGGTCGATGTCACCGACCGATTCGACGGTACCCGTGTGGGCGTCGACGACGCACTCGCCCGACGTCTGGCCGATGCCTGTGACTCAGTGTCCACACTGGACGAGGACCGGGCCGAGGCCGGGCGGGACTGGTGGCCGCTCGCCATCGGCTGGGCCGCCGCCGGTGCGGTGCCGTCGCGTCCGGCACTCGTCGCACGCCCCACCGACACCGCACAGGTCTCCGCAGTCCTCAGCTTGTGCGACGCGGAGCGAGTGCCCGTCACCCCGGCGGGCGGGCGGAGCGGGGTGTGTGGTGCTTCGATTCCGCTCTTCGGCGGCGTGGCGCTCGACCTGTGCGGCCTGGCGGGGATCGGCGATGTCGACGAGACGTCGCTCGTTGCCGATCTCCGTGCGGGGACCTTCGGCCCGGACGTGGAGTCGGGACTGCGTGGCGACCATGGGATGACGCTGGGCCACTGGCCGCAGTCGATGGAGCTCTCCACCGTGGGTGGCTGGCTCGCGTGCCGAGGAGCCGGCCAGTACTCGAATCGCTACGGGAAGATCGAGGACATGGTACTGGGCCTCCAGGTCGTGCTGGCGGACGGTCGAGTCGTGCACACCGGCGGACGGGGACCGCGCTCGGCGACGGGTCCCGACCTCACGCAGCTCTTCGTCGGCAGCGAAGGCACGCTCGGGGTGATCACGGAAGGGCGGTTCCGGATCCATCCTGTCCCCACCGGTGAGGGGCGCCGCGTGTTCGGGTTCGCCTCGTTCGCCGACGGACTCGACGCCTGCCGTCGGATCCTGCGGCGGGGCGCCTCGCCGGCCGTCCTGCGCCTCTACGACACCACCGAGTCCGCCCGGTCGTTCGACGAGCCGACCACCAACATCCTGGTCGTCCTGGACGAGGCGGACCCGGCCCTCGTCACCGCCACGCTCGACGTGGTGGACCAGGAGTGCGACGTGGCCGACGTCCTCGACCTCGGCCACGTCGACCGCTGGCTCGCCCACCGCAACGACGTCTCCGCCCTTGCGCCCCTGTGGCGGTCCGGCGTCGTGGTCGACACGGCGGAGGTGTCGGGCCGGTGGTCGGCGCTGCCTGACCTCTATCGCACCGTCGTCGACGGACTGACCGGCATCCCCGGGACCCTGGTGGCCTCCTCGCACCAGAGCCACGCCTACACGGACGGAGCATGCCTCTACTTCACGTTCGCCGGACGACCCCCGGAAGACGTCGCCGCGGATCCCGCGACACGGGACGCCTGGGTCGGTGACTACTACCGCCGGGCCTGGGACGAGGTCTCGCGCGCGACTCTGGCGGCAGGTGGTGCGCTCAGCCACCACCACGGCATCGGCCTCAACCGCGGCCGCTTCCTGGCGGAGGGACTGGGGCCCGCGTTCGCCGTCCTCGCATCGGTCAAGGAGGTGCTGGACCCTCGAGGGATTCTGAACCCGGGCAAGCTCGGATTGTCCAATCCGTTCGGTCCGGTGCCCTGGCCATGAGCATCCTGGTGATCGACGTGGGCACGTCGGGTGTGCGGGGAGCCGTGGTCCGGCCCGATGCGTCGGTCGCACACATCCACCACGTGGCCACACTGCCCGACAGTCCGTTTCCCGGTCTCGTGGAATTCGACGGTGCCGCCATCGCCGCGGCCGTGCGGGACGTGGCCTCGCGCTGCCTCACCGATGGAGGCCCGGTCGACGCGGTCGGGATCGCCAACCAGCGGGCCTCGACCCTGGTGTGGGACCGTGCCACGGGAGCGCCGGTCGCGCCCGGCCTCGGCTGGCAGGACCTGCGCACAGTTGGCATGTGTCTCGAGCTCCAGGGCCAGGGGATCCGGGTCGCCCCGAACGCGTCCGCCACAAAACTGGCCGCCATCCTGGATGTCGCCGATCCTGACCGCACCCGCGCGGAGCGCGGAGATCTGGCCTTCGGGACGATCGACACCTGGGTCGCCTGGGTTCTGTCCGGTGGGGATCTGCACGTCACGGACGCCTCCAATGCCGGGGTCACCGGCCTGATCCACGGAGACGGTTCCGGGTGGAGCACCAACCTCCTCGCCGCACTGGGGATCCCCGAGGCGATGATGCCCGCGATCGTCGACTCCTCCGGGGTCGTGGGTGCGGCCCGCACCCTGGAGGGCGCTCCACCCATCGCCGGTCTGGCCGGCGACCAGCAGGCCTCGCTCATCGGGCAGAGCTGCACGGCGGCCGGACAGGCCAAGGCCACATTCGGCACCGGAGGGATGCTCGACCAGTGTCTGGGTGGAACCCGTCCACATCAGGCCGTGCGCGGTCCGGCCGGGACGATCCCGATCATCGCGTGGCGGCGTAGGGGTGCGATCACCTGGGGCATCGAGGCGATCATGCTCTCGGCAGGCAACTGTGTGGAATGGCTACGCGACGACCTCGCCATCGTCGAGGACGTCGCGGACTCGGCCACTGTCGCCTCTCGGTGTGACGATTCCGGCGACGTGTGGTTCGTCCCCGCCCTCCTGGGACTCGGCACCCCCGTGTGGGACTTCGGAGCACGCGGCACCTTCACCGGGATCACCAGGGGGAGTGGACGGCCCGAACTGGTCCGGGCCGTTCTCGAGGGCGTGGCCCATCGCGGTGCCGACCTGCTCGAGTCCGCCGAATCCGACTCGGGACTTCCCGTCGGGTCACTACGGGTCGACGGCGGGATGACCTCGAACGACGTATTCGTCCGGGCGCTCGCCGACGCCTGCGGCCGGCCGATCGAAATCTCCCCGGTACTCGAGGCCACGACGCTCGGGGCTGCGTTCCTGGCCGGGATGGCGGTCGGGACCTGGTCCGACGAGCACGACGTGGCGGCGGCATGGACTCCTCGTGCGGTGATCGAGCCGACACGCACCACGACCGAGCAGGCCGCCGACCGGGAACGGTGGCTCGATGCCCGGTCACGGGCGGAGGGTGCCGTGCCCGAACTGTCGGGAATCGACTTCTAGGCCGGTCGACAGCGGCGTGCGGCGGCTGCCGGACTGCGCCCCCGTAGCGACGGTCGGATCGGTCGAAACGGCGAACGCGGTGAAGACGTCCGACTTCGGACCCCCACACGACGGCGGGTGCGTTGTGGATGCGCGAACGGCCCCTCTACACTTGACCGGGGCATGCTCTCGTGTCCCGACGATCCGACCGGCCCAGGCCGCGGAGGCAGGAGACCCCATGACCACGGGAATCGAGACATGGGGTAGCTCCGGCCCGCCGGGACCGGCCCCGGTTCCCGGGATCGGGACGGCCGGTGCGGCCGACCCGAACGGGCGGACCACCGGCGTCGGCGCCATCGACGATGCGATCGCCCTTGCCGCTGAGCTCCACACCACATTGTCCGGGGTCGTCCTCGGGACGCCCTCCGCCGTGACCACCGCGGTGGTCTCGGCACTCTCGGGCGCTCACCTGTTGATCGAAGATGTCCCCGGCGTTGGCAAGACGGTCCTGGCCCGCGCCCTCGCCGGCGCCCTGGGAGCCGAGTTGTCGCGGGTCCAGGGTCACCCCGACCTGCTCCCATCCGACATCACCGGAGTGACGGTGTACTCGCCGGACACGGCCACCTGGGAATTCCGTCCCGGTCCGGTGTTCGCCAACGTCGTCCTGCTCGACGAGATGAACCGCACACCGCCGCGCACGCAGTCCGCCCTCCTGGAGTCCATGGAGGAGCAGCAGGTCTCGGTGGACGGCGAATCGTGGCCGCTGCCCCGGCCCCATCTGGTCATAGGCACCCAGAACCCGATCGGCCAATTGGGCACGTATCCACTGGCGGAGAGCCAACTCGACCGTTTCGGACTGTCGACGTCGATCGGCTACCCCGACGCCGAGACCGAGACCCGGCTCGTGCTCCACGGCGGCGGCCGCTACGCACTCGACACCCTCACGCCGGTGGCCGACCCGGTCCGTTGGCAACGCGCGATCGACGCAACCGCCGGCATCCACGTGGCCCGTGCCGTCGCCGAATACGCAGTGACCCTCGTCCGGAGCACCCGCACCACCGGCTCCGTGCGCCTCGGAGCCAGTCCCCGGGCGGCTATCTCCCTGATCCACAGCTCCCAGGCCTACGCGGTCCTGTCGGGTCGGCCCTACGTCACCCCCGGGGACGTCCAGGCCGTCGCCGTCGCGTGCCTGTCGCACCGACTCATCGGCGAGGGGCCCGGCGGAGACGGTCCGGATCTGGTCGGCCGCGTGATCGCAGACACCCCCGCGCCCACCACGTGAGTGAGGAGGTGACCGCCGGAGGCGCGACACGCCGACGCGGCGTCTACGCGGTACTGGTCGGGGTCGCTGCGGGCTTGGCCGGGATGACGGTCTCTCGAATCGTGCTCGGTCCGTCGACCGCACGGTTCGCCAGTGCGATCGGGGCGGCGGCGCTCATCACCGGAACCCTCCTGTCGTGGCGGCTCCACAACCGTCGCCGCCCGGCCGACTCCCACGGGATACCTCGGGTCCTCCGCCTCCGCCGCCAGGTCCATCCCACCGCGTGGGTCGGACCGGTGGCGGGCAGCATCATCACGCTCGCCGCATGGGCCGGCGTCGCCCACTCGAGCGGATCGGGATGGGTCCAGGCCGTCGGTTCGCTGCTGGCCGCATTCCTCCTCGTAGGCCTGATGGCCCCGGCCTGGCCGGCACGACGCGCCCGGATCTCCTGCACGGCGTCACCGTTCGACGGGCAGGCCGGTCTCCCGCTCGTCCTCACCGTCGAGGCGGACCGACCCGTGCGGATCCGGCCGGTCTTTCCGAGAGGCCCCGACCATCAGGCCGGCGGCCGCCAACGGGGGGGCCGCTCGGTCCGCCTCGAAGTGACGCCACTTCGACGGGGCGTACTCGATGCCGTGGTGGTCGAGCTGGGTTCGAGCGCGCCGTTCGGACTGCTGTGGTGGTGCCGGGAGGTCGAGCTCGCCCTCCCCCACGATCTCCACATCGCCCCCCGGACCGGGGACCGGACGGGGCTCTCCGTCACGGCGCACGCCACCGTCGGCGATGCGGCACCCCGTGTGCCTTCCGGGATCGGCGAGCCCCGGGGGATCCGGCCCTACGCACCGGGCGATCCCCGCAGAGCGGTGCACTGGCCTGCCACGTCGCACGCCGGGACACTGATGGTCCGCGAGTCCGAGCGCCCCACGGACGACCCGGTCTTCGTCGAGATGGTGCTCCCCCGTCAGCCCGACGAGGCCGAGGCCGAGGCCGAGCGCACGATGTCCGGGGTAGCCGGTTGCCTCGCCCGTCATCAGTCGGTGGTCCTCGCCACGTCGGAACCGGCGGGCCGGGTGGTGCGCCCGGTGACCGACCGACTGGACCTCGGACGACGGCTCGCCCGGGCCGTACCGACATGACCCTGTGGCAGACGTTCGTCGAGGTAAATCGACCAGGGCCGCCGGAGGACTCGGTGTCATTTCGCGTCGCCTCGGTCGCCGCCGTTCTCGTAGGGATCGGGGCGTGCTGGTCGGAGGGCCTGCTCAGTCCCATGGTGGCCCTCTTCGCGGTCACGGCCACCGTGGTCGGCAACCTCATCGCCTATGTCAAACGCTCGAGCCCGTGGCCCGGGGTAAAACCGGTCCTGGCTGCATGCGCGGTCGGTGGATTCGTCTGGTTCATCCTCACCGTCACCCGCACGGCGACCCCCGGCGACATCTCCACCGTCGAGGCGCCGCTGGCCGTCCTGTTCGCATGGGTCCTGTCCACCCACGCCTTCGATGTGCCGTCCCGACGCGACGTGACCTACTCGCTCGTCGGCTCCACTGCGTTGGTGGCGGTGGCCGCCGCCCAGTCGGTCGATCTCGGTCTCGGTCTCTGGGTGCTCGCCTGGGTCGCTTGCTGCGTGTGGGGTCTCGTGGCCATGTGGCAGTCGCTCTCGGAATCGACCGGTGTGCCCTGGCGACCCCTGGTCGCAGCGGCGGCCCTGGTCGCCGTGGTGGCGGTCATGGTGATCGCCGTGCTGCCCGCTCCGAAGGTGTCGGCATCGCTGATCTTCGCCTCGGCATCCGGGTCGTCCGCCCCAGTCGACAATCCCGCCAACTTGACCGACGGTGGGAGTTCCCTGCCAGCCCACGCAGCGAGCCCCGCCGGACGCACGGGCGTCGGAGGGTTCCTCGGCTTCGCCAAGTCCCTGGACACGGCCGATCGGGTGGCCCTGGGAAACCAGGTCATCATGCGAGTCCGGGCCTCCCGCCCGAACTACTGGGTGGGTCAGACCTTCGACGACTGGAACGGCCAGTCATGGGTACAGTCGACCAACCCGGTGAACGGGCAGCGCACCCAGAAGCTGACAGGCGGCTCCCCGTTCACCATTTCGACCTACCCGGACCAGGTCGCCACCCTGTCCTCGGGAGCTGAGGACGTGCAGACCTTCTTCCTCACCACCGGCGGCCCGAACCTCGTCTTCCACGCTGACGACGCCCAGCGGGTCTACCTGCAGGCACATGCCATCTACGTGACAGCGGACGGCACCATCGCCTCGAGCCAGTCGATGGGTCCGGGCACGATCTACACGGTGGTGTCGAGCGATACGGGCGCGACCGCCGATCAGCTGCGCGCCGCCACCGCTGCATCCCCCTTCCCCGAACCGAACGGCCCGATCGTCGGCCAGACCGCGCTCGGGGCGGCCGAACGGGATCGCTACCTGCAACTGCCACGCACATACAC